>NZ_JAAWVW010000020.1:0-68213 GCF_014855505.1 Musicola keenii
AGGGGCAGGGTTCAGACCACGTAAATCGATGTTGATATCTTTCATAACGTCCTCTTTTCTTTTGAGATATTTCTATTGCAAGGTACATTTCAAGTAACGAAAAACGTTTGCGGGAACGTTTGCGTATTTTTCTGATGAATGACCGGTAGCTGTCAAGAAAAGGGTAAAAATTTTGATGGGTAGTGTGATACGTATCGCCGCCTGACACTTCTTATGTCAAACCAAGCGTGCTGAATAAAAAATATGCGAATCACATCACGGTAATTTAAAGATTGAAATAAAATCCGAAAAAATCATCAAATTTTCAATAAAAATCATATAAATAAAAAAATGAACTTATCACGGCGATAAAAACGTTAAGCGGTTGAAACGTTATTCAAGGAGGGAAAATAGCTGTGGAAAATAATAGTTTCAGAACAATGAAGTTAAATAAAATGTATAGTTAAGCGAAAGCGTGCCCGCATACAGCCCAAAACCTGGTTCTGAAAAAGCAAAACGCTGGCACAAGGCCAGCGTTTTACATGTTGACGACAGCGAAAATAAATTACGCTTCAGCAACAACAACCACATTCAGCTGAGCAAACACATCGCTGTGCAGCTGGAAGCTCACTTCGTGATCGCCAACAGTGCGCAGAACACCGTTCGGCAGACGAACTTCGCTCTTGGCAACAGCAACGCCTGCAGCGGTTACGGCATCAGCGATATCGCGAGTACCGATGGAACCGAACAATTTGCCTTCGTCACCCGCTTTGGAAGCGATGGTCACAGAGCCCAGTTCAACCACTTTAGCAGCACGAGCTTCGGCAGCAGCCAGAACATCAGCCAGTTTAGCTTCCAGTTCAGCGCGGCGAGCTTCGAAATACTCTACGTTCTTCTTGGTGGCCGGAACAGCTTTGCCCTGCGGAACCAAGAAGTTACGAGCGTAACCTGCTTTTACGTTTACCTGGTCACCCAGGCTGCCCAGATTTGCTACTTTATCAAGCAGAATAACTTGCATTACCTTATCCTCTCAAAGTCTCGTTAATGGACGCAGCCGATTACTGATGACGATCAGTGTACGGCAGCAGGGACAGGTAGCGCGCGCGCTTGATAGCACGGGCCAGTTGACGCTGGTATTTTGCACGAGTACCGGTAATACGGCTCGGTACAATTTTACCACTTTCAGTGATGTAGTTTTTCAGCGTTGCGATGTCTTTATAGTCGATCTCTTGAACGCCTTCCGCGGTGAAACGGCAGAATTTGCGACGACGGAAATAACGTGCCATTTGGCTAGTCTCCAGAATCAATCAATTCAATCTGCTCGGCATGCAACACCAGCTTACTCAGACCATTGCGGCCTTGATGGCAGCTAATGAACCCCTGAACCCTGAGTTGCGTACCGACCGTTATACTGTGGGTAATCGCCTGTGACGGTTGTCCACTGACAATCACGGGCATTCGGCACCAGGCCTGCCGGTTTAATCCGGCTTCTTCCTGCACTGAGCGGTGCTCAAGCACAAACTGACAGTGAGGAATCCCCGAAGGACTGACTTTTCGAATGGGTGTCTTGCACACTGTGCCGGACAGTACCAGACGATTGGCCGTCACCATGACAATTACTCTTCAGAATCCCCAGCTTCAGCATCATCTCCGGCTTCAGCGTATTCATCACGACGCTCACGGCGTTCGTCTTTCGCTTTCACCATCGGAGACGCTTCAGTTACTGCGTGTTTAACGCGCATAACCATGCTGCGGATAACGGCATCGTTAAAGCGGAAGTTAGTTTCCAGCTCATCGATCACTTCCTGCGGCGCTTCGACGTTCAGCAGAACGTAGTGGGCTTTGTGCAGTTTGTTGATCGGGTAAGCCAGCTGACGACGGCCCCAGTCTTCCAGACGATGGATCTTGCCTTCAGCACCCGTGATAGCACCGGTGTAACGCTCGATCATCCCCGGAACCTGTTCGCTCTGGTCAGGATGAACCATAAAAACGATTTCGTAATGACGCATCGAATTGCTCCTTACGGATTATTCAGCCTCCTGTCAGGGTCAGCCGCGGCCCGTGGAGGCAAGGAACGTTTGTGTGAGCGGCTGAAAAAATGACGCGCAATTGTACTGAGCACCGTGAGGGAACACAAGCCGTATTTCTTACCCATCATCGCCGCGACCATTTCCACCGCCGCGATGATGGATAGCCGGCAGGTCAGAGCGATTTAAGGAAGAAGTTGGCGCTCGCCTGCAATGCGCCAGGCGTAATTTTGTGGCCGATGCCGTCTTCAGTCAGCCAAGTCAGTTGCCGCGCCCAGCCCCGTTCAACCAGCGCCTGGCGTAGACATTCGCTTTCGCGTGCGGGCACCACCTCATCCGCCAGCCCATGCCACAGCAGCAGCGGGCGATCCGACAAACGCTCCAGATGCAGCAACGCATCGCAGCCAGCCACTCGTTCCGCCAGCGCCGCCAGAATGGGCTCTGCGCCGGGCGTCGTGGCGACAACCGGGGGAAACAGCGTCCGACAAAGCGGTGTGAAATGCCCGGCCCCCATAAAGGACGCCACCGCACGCAGCCACGGATAGCGCGTCATCGCGGCCAGCGCCGTCATTGCGCCCATCGAAGCGCCGCATGCGCCGATACGCACGCCGTCAATCCAGCCGCGCTCGCGACAGGCATCGACGTACATCGGCAATTCATCAACAGAATGCAGCATGATGTCCCAGAAATAGCGCCAGCGATTCGCATCGTCGCCGTCAAAACGCGCGCCATGCATCAGCGCGTCGGGGGCGATGACACGGAAACCGGCTCTGGCCAGCGTATAGGGAAAATAGCAGTACGCTTCTTTTGACGAGGTAAAACCATGGAAAAAAAACACCGTAGGCAGCGGCCGTTGCTTGCCCCCAGCCGGAAATGCATGTAATACCTCCACGCCATGAATATGATCTACATCGATCTCTACCGACATCTTCTCCCCTTTTTCATACAAAACACTCTGCAGAGTGATATAAAAAACCTACACTCATTACGTGCAGGGTTCACACTAGGAACGGCAAATTCACAATGAAAAACCTTGCAATGATTTAAATCGGTTTTTTATTTAAAAAAACAAAGAAGAGTATAAAAGTTTGCGCTTTTCTACCGTTGTCTCCCACATACATCCCTCACAATACAGAGAACGACTATGCAGCTTACTTTTAGACGCTGGAGCCTTGGTGTCAAACTGTCGGTTATCGCCTCCCTTACCGTCGCGGTGCTCTTCATCACCTTTACGCTCAGCCTGACGCGCTCCGCCGGCGAGAAACTGGAATCATTGACGTTGAGCAATATGGAAAGCCAGGTTACAGGCATGAACGATATGATCAGCCTGTACGACGCGAGCCTGCAGTCCAGCGTCGATAGCTATACCCGCCTCTTCGCCAGTTTTATCCCTGCCACTTTTACGCTGGATAACCAAACTCGTCAGCCGACGGGCGGCACCTCCGTGCCCACGCTAAAAGCCGGCGACATCGTCCTGAATATGAATACCGCCATCGTTGACGACTTTCTTACCCGCACCGGCGCCATCTCCACGGTATTTGTACGCGACGGCGACGACTTTGTCCGCGTCACCACATCGCTGAAAAAAGAGGACGGAACCCGCGCCGTCGGTACCAAACTCGACAGGGAAAGCCCGGCCTACGCCCCCGTGACAGGCAACCGGGTTTACCGCGGTCTGGCGACGCTGTTCGGCAAACAGTACATCACCCAGTACCAACCGGTGTCTGATCATACCGGCAACGTCATCGCCATCCTGTTCGTGGGGGTGGATATCAGTAAAGAGTTCACCCAGATGCAGCAACGCATTCTGGAGAAGAAAATTGGCGAAAACGGTTATTTCTTCGCGCTGAACAACGCAGGCAAGACAGTGGGCACTTATCTGGTACACAGTAAATTGAGCGGCCAGAAGCCAAGTTGGTCCGGCGATACGCTGCAACAGGTGCTGAAAAACGAGCATGGAATTTTGGAGTATGACGACAATAACCTGCAAGGCGACGATAAAACGCAAATCATGGTCTATCGCTCTGTTCCGCAATGGAAATGGGTGCTGGTAGGGACGATCAGTAAAGCCAGTCTGATGGCCGACATCAACCGCACGCGCAACCTGTTTCTGGGTGGCGGTATCCTGTTGGTGGCGATTTTTGCGTTGTTCTTCGCCTTCCTCACCCGCCGTTGGGTCAGCCAGCCGCTGGACGAGGTGATCAAAGTGGCGGAACAATTCGCGGCGGGCAACCTGCAAGCCACGCTCACGACCCGCAATGAAGATGAGGTCGGACGATTGGTGGACGCCATCAACGGCATCGGCCACGGGTTGACGCAGATCGTCGCTCAAGTACGTCTCTCAGCGGAGGAGATCTCGTCCAGCACTGACGCGCTGGCACGGGATAGCGAAAATATCAGCGAGCAGATCTCCCGTCAGGCCAGCAGCGTCGAAGAAACGTCCGCCACCATGGAACAGATCTCTTCGACGGTGAAACAGAATGCGGACAATGTCTCGCTGGTCAGAAAGTTGGCGGTGGAAAGCGCCGATGCGGCCCAAAACGGCAGCAAAACAGTTTCCGAATCGGTGGCGACGATGGGCGAAATCAAATCTTCGTCGCAGCGTATCGCCGACATCACGACCACCATCCAGTCAATCGCCTTCCAGACCAACATTCTGGCGCTCAACGCGGCGGTGGAAGCCGCGCGGGCCGGCGAGCAAGGCAAAGGGTTCGCCGTGGTGGCAGGCGAGGTTCGCTCCCTAGCCCAGCGCAGCGCCTCCGCAGTCAGAGAAATCGAAGCGCTGATTTCCGAATCGTTGGATCGCATCGATGCGGGCTATCGCATTTCGGCAACGACGCAAACAGCGATGGAGGATTTACGCAACCGTATCCAGCAGGTCAGCACCATCATCAACGACATCGATATCGCCTCCCGGGAGCAAACATTGGGGATAGACCAAATCAACCTGGCGATTAACCAAATCGGTCAGGCCACGCATGAGAATGCGGCGTTGGTTCAAAACTCGGACAACACGGCGCAAGGGCTGAGGGAAAAGGGATCGAATCTGAGCAATTTGGTCAGCGTATTCCGCATCAACGAGCGACAAACGCGCTTCTGATCTACCGGCGTCCGTTTTCCCGGCGGACGCCACGCCACATTTCTAGCGAACCGCGATATTCCCGATACCCCGACGGTTTGCCACCGGCTACACTACGCCATGAACCCACGGCGGAGCATATTGACCATGCTGAAGCGCGCACTTATCGTTTTTTCCCTATTGCTAAGCGGTTGTAGTTTACTGGCCGGACATCCGTACCCACCGCCGCCGCCAGGCGACCATGCGATAGAAGTTACACGCGAACAGAGCTACTTACTGGAAAAAACCGGCTCATTGTCCGTCACCGTCGATGGCAATATAGACGCGGTCGGGCGGGAGATTCAGCGTCAGGCGGACGCGCGCGGTGAGCAGTATTATCGCATCGTCAGCCAAACGGAAGGGGAACGGGTAAGACGTGGCGTTTGGCATGCTTATGCCGTATTTTATCGTGCAACGCCCGCATCGCTCCGGCGCTGATGCCGCCGGTCATCTCAGGATTTGTGTTGATTAAGAACCCGTGAAGAGACACGCCATGAAAAAAACATTGAGTATCACAACGTTGTTATTGCTGGTAGCCGGCTATATCGGCACCGCGTCGGCGGCTTCGCTGCCCTGTCGCAGCCCGGAATGGAACGTCTGGGTGGAATCCCAACTCAGCATTCGGTCCACCTACCCCAACCTTGAAATCGGGTCGACCAGTTGGCAGCAGGCGGTTGAAGGCAAGCTCAAAGCCAAAGGTTGGCCGGCCAGAAATTCCGTTCTCTGGTGCGCCGTCGTCGAAAAAGCACTGTCGTCGAAATCCAGCTAAGCGCGCCGCCTGCCGTCCCCCGGTGAAGCCCACAGGCTTCACCCTCTTTTTCCCGCTGTCCGCCATGCCAGCCGCGCCGCCGATAGCGGTTTAGCGCACCGCCGCAGGAACCAACAATCGCCGAACCAACAACCTGCCGCCATCCCCACGCCGGGTGATCCGAACTGCATGATGCAGCGGATGCTGCCGACGCAGATCACCCGTGAAATGACGCCGGTTTGCGAAGGCGACGGCGCCATCATCCCAAACGCTGGCGCACCGCTTCAAACAGGCAGACGCCGGTGGCGACCGACACATTCAGCGACGACACGCTGCCGGCCATCGGGATGCTGATCAGCTCGTCGCAATGCTCCCGCGTCAGACGGCGCATACCTTCGCCTTCCGCCCCCATCACCAGCGCCAGAGGGCCGGTCAACTTACTCTGATAGAGCGTATGATCGGCCTCGCCCGCGGTGCCCACAATCCACACGTTTCGCTCCTGCAAAAAACGCAGTGTACGGGCCAGATTAGTCACCCGAATCAGCGGCACGCTTTCCGCCGCGCCGCAGGCCACTTTCTTTGCCGTGGCATTCAGCTGTGCGGAACGATCGCGCGGCACGATGACGGCATGCACGCCCGCCGCATCGGCGCTACGCAGGCAAGCGCCCAGGTTGTGCGGATCCGTCACACCGTCCAGCACCAGCAGGAACGGCGTATCCAGTGTTTCCAACAGCGCCGGCAAATCATTTTCCTGATACTGACGCCCCTCGCGCACCCGGGCGATAATCCCCTGGTGCACGGCGCCTTCCGCTTTTTCATCCAACCACTGGCGATTCGCCACCTTGACGGCGATGCCGGTCGCTTCCAGCTCCGCAATCAGCGGCAGCAAACGACGATCCTCACGCCCTTTCAGGGTAAAGACTTCCAGAAAACGTTGCGGATCGCGCTCCAGCAGCGCTTTGACCGCGTGAATACCGTAAATAATTTCGCTCATTGATACTCTTTAACACTGATGACGCAGGCGGACGGCGCTCTGGCCGGCCCCTGCGATAATGATAAACCCGGATGTCCCAACGCCGAGGGTGCAGACGCCGGAAGGTGGCATAGCCGGGAACAACTTACTCTCCTGCCGCCGTTTTTTTCTTACCAGCCCGCTTGGCGCGCGTTGCCGCAGCGATTTTACGGGTTTTCTCTGCATTTTTTTTCGTGCGCGACGCTTTCTTCTTGCCTCCCGGCTTAGCCTCGGCGTTTTTTTTACGCTTGCCTGCTCCTTCGGCGCGAAACGCACTGTCCGGCTCGAAATTCACGCGCTTGCCGGCCTGGCGGCGTGCGGGCTTTCTCTCGACGGCAGCGCCTTTCTTCGCCCGATCGCGTTCGGTTTTACCTTCCCCGCGCACCCGACGGGTGGTCGATACCAGCGTGAAATCGATATTGCGTTCATCCATATGTACTGCATCGACGCGGATTTGCACCTCGTCGCCCAGCCGATACGTCTGGCCGCGAGACTCGCCGATCAAGCGCTGGCCGACATTATCATAACGATAGTAGTCGTTATCCAGTGTGGAAACGTGAACCAAACCATCGATGAACAGATCGTTTAACCGCACAAAGAACCCAAAGCCGGTCACGCTGGAAATAATCCCGGTAAAGACTTCCCCGACATGATCCTGCATAAAGTCGCACTTCAGCCAATCCGCCACATCGCGAGTGGCTTCATCCGCCCGACGTTCGGTCATGGAACAGTGCTGCCCCAATTGCAGCATTTCAGTGAAATCGCTGTGCCAGCCGCCACTTGGCGTCCACCGCTCCTGCCGATTGCCGAGCAAATATTTAATGGCGCGATGCAACGAGAGATCGGGATAACGGCGAATCGGCGAGGTGAAATGCGCATAGGAGGTCAACGCCAACCCGAAATGGCCGCGATTTTCCGGGTCGTAGATCGCCTGTTTCATAGAGCGCAGCATCATGGTCTGCAGCATCTCGTGATCGGGACGCTCCGCCACCTCGTCCATCAGCTCGGCGTAATCCTTCGGCTGCGGCTTCATACCGCCTTTCAGCGTCAACCCCAGTTCCGCCAGCACGCTGCGCAACGCCAAAACATGATCCTCGCTGGGACGATCGTGCACCCGAAACAACGCAGGCTCGCTGTTCTTCTCCACGAACCTGGCCGCCGCGATATTCGCCAGAATCATGCACTCTTCAATCAGCTTGTGGGCGTCGTTGCGCACCGCCGCTTCCACCCGCTCGATACGGCGCTCAGCGTTGAAAATGAATTTGGCTTCTTCGGTTTCGAAGGCGATGCCGCCGCGCTCTTCACGGGCATGATCCAGCACCTTGTACATCCGGTGTAGCTCCTCCAGCGGTTCCACCAACGCCTGATATTGCCCGCGCAGCTCCTCGTCGCCCTGCAGAATGTGCCACACTTTGGTATACGTCAGCCGGGCGTGGGAGCTCATCACCGCTTCATAGAATTTGAAACCGGAGAGTTTCCCCTGCATGGACACCGTCATTTCGCACACCATACACAGGCGATCGACCTGTGGGTTAAGCGAACACAGCCCGTTAGACAGCACTTCCGGCAGCATCGGCACTACCTGAGAGGGGAAATAGACCGAGGTGCCGCGTGCCCGCGCTTCGTGATCCAACGCGGTGCCGGGCCGAACATAGTAGCTGACGTCGGCGATCGCCACCCAAAGCCGCCAGCCCCCGCCGCGTTTTTTCTCGCAATAGACCGCGTCGTCAAAATCGCGCGCATCTTCGCCGTCGATAGTCACCAGCGGCAGTGTGCGCAAATCCACACGCCCTTTTTTGGCGCTTTCCGGCACCTCTTCCGTCAAATCAGCCACCTGATTTTGCACCTGCTGCGACCAGGT
Source organism: Musicola keenii (assembly GCF_014855505.1). Taxonomy (NCBI): domain Bacteria; kingdom Pseudomonadati; phylum Pseudomonadota; class Gammaproteobacteria; order Enterobacterales; family Pectobacteriaceae; genus Musicola; species Musicola keenii. Next base: position 8,746 of record NZ_JAAWVW010000020.1, read on the forward strand.
ATGCGGAATTTCATGGGTACGCAGCGCGATATCCACCGCCAAGCCGGTGCCCATATTGTCGCCCAGCACTTCCACAATTTTGCCGATGGCCTTGGTGCGACGGTTAGCCCGTTGGATCAGCTCAACCACCACCACGGAACCCATGCGCGCGCCGCAGATAGACTCCGGCGGGATCAAAATATCGAAACTGAGCCGACTATCGTCCGGCACCACGAAACCGGACCCGGCTTCCGTGAAATAACGCCCGACGATCTGGCTGGTGCGCGGTTCCAATACCCGCACGATGCGCGCTTCACGTCGGCCACGACGATCCTCGCCTAACGGTTGCGCCAGCACCACGTCGCCATGGATTGCCAGCTTCATCTGATCCGCCGACAGGTAGAGGTCATCCTTACGGCCATCCACTCGCAGGAACCCGTAACCATCGCGATGACCGATCACCGCGCCGCGCACCAGATCCAATTTTTCCGGCAGCGCATAACATTGGCGACGGGTAAAGACCAGTTGTCCGTCACGCTCCATCGCCCGCAAACGGCGACGCAACGCTTCCAGTTGTTCATCAGAGGAGAGTGCCAAATCAGTGGCCAGCTCATCGCGGCTGATGGGTGTATCCCTTTTTCTCAGGTGTTCCAGAATAAATTCGCGGCTGGGGATGGGAGATTCATATTTTTCTGCTTCGCGTTCCAGGAATGGATCTTGTGACATAGCGGTTCCTCCGTTGTCATCGGCAGCGATGGCTGAATAACCGTCATTCAACCAAAAGTAATTGATAAAGCGGCGGATTTTCTTTAACCATATCGGCCAGCGTGTAGTTGTCCAGTTCCTGCAGGAATTGCTCCACCGCCTGACGTAGCACCTGCTTCAAACGACAGGCGGAGGTGATATGGCAAAATTCATGATTACAGTTGACCAGCGCCAGCGGTTCCAGCTCGCGCACCACGTCGCCAATACGAATCGTGGCCGGATCCCGCCCCAGACGAATACCACCATTTTTGCCGCGTACTGCCATCACCAGGCCGGCCCGGCTCAGTTGATTGATGATTTTCACCATATGATTGCGCGACACGCCGTACACTTCCGTCACTTCCGTGATGCTGGTCATCTTTCCGTCCGGCAGCGACGCCATATAAATCAGCGCCCGCAAACCATAATCCGTAAAGCTTGTTAACTGCACATGAACCTCTGAGTTGATTGCCGGGTCTCGCCCGGGTGGGGCCATCGCCCGTGACGAAAGAGACAGGCAACGGTAAATACCGCATCGCACCAGCCTGACCGCCGGCCACACCTGGCGCCGCCGCTGCGGGCGTATTGTTCTGTGTTGATGATAAACCAGCGCTAAAGCGGGGATCTAATTTATTTCATTTAGAGGCGATATCATCTGCTTAACAAAGCGGAATTGCTGAAAAACAAACACCTTTTCTTGCTTATGGATAAGAGAAATATGCTATTCACATCACAGTCCCATCTGTTACTTTTTCTAAAAAAAAGCATCCATCCGTTCGGCGCATCATGCGAAAGCACATGATGTATTCAGTATCGACATCTGCAGGAAGCGGGGCGACACGGCCATACGGTAGAGGCGCTATAACCGGGCAATTATCTTCTTTGACACACAGGATACAGGAACCATGCGTTTGAAAAATCTCTCAATTCGTACAGGTCTGCTGACTCTGCTGGCGGTTGTTACGCTGCTGCTTTTGCTGGTCAGTGGTGCAGGGATTCAGGCTATCAACAAAAGTCGGCAATCCCTGCTGGCGCTAAACCAGATTCAGGGCGAGCAGCTTGGCGGCATGATGAATGGTTATAACCTCACGCTGCGCGCCAGGGCTTCCGCCACCCTGGCCGTCAGGAAAATCGAAATCGGCCTGTTGGATGTCGGCGCCAAAGAAACCGACAAACTGGCACAATTCGTTCAACAATCGACCAAAGATATTCAGCAATTCGCCAGCATCACGCCCAGCAATCCACAGGAGCAACAGCTCGTGGAGCAAGTACAGAAAAGCTACCAGGCTTATCTGGCTCAGGGGCTAAAACCAATGACGGAAGCGCTGAAAAAACAGTACACCGACGAATACTACACCCTGCTTGAAAACAACCTGACCCCGCTCAGCGATGCTTTCGACAAATCCATCCAGAATTTCCGCACTTACTCGCAACAGCTCTCCGCCGAACGTATTGCGGAAGCCAGCCGTAGCGAACGTATGATGCTGACGCTGATCGCCATCGCTTGCTTGCTGTCGCTGCTGCTGGTGGCGCTGGCCTGGGGTGCGTTGCGCCATATGCTGCTCAAACCGCTGGAAAAAGCTATCCAACAGTTGGAGCGGGTCGCTTCCGGCGATTTGACGCATCACATCGCCACAGACGGCAATAATGAACTGGGCCGCTTGAACGACGCGATTAGCCGCATGCAGGTCGCGCTGTTGGATTCCGTCGGGCAGGTGCGCGACGCCAGCAATCAGATCGACCAGGGCAGCCGGGAGCTGTTTGCCGGCAACCAACATCTGGCCGGCCGTACCGAAGAATCGGTTTCAGCGCTGGAGCAGACCGCCGCCAGTCTGGAAGAGCTGAGCACCACGGTCAAACGCAATACCGACAACGCCGAGCTGGCGCATCAATTGACCAATAAGGTGTCTGATACTACCGATCGCGGCAATGAGTCCGTCTGCTACGTGGTGGAAAAAATGCAGGAAATCGCCAACAGCGCCAAGCGCATCAGCGATATCCTCGGCGTCATCGACGGCATCGCGTTCCAGACTAACATCCTGGCGTTGAATGCGGCGGTGGAAGCCGCACGGGCCGGCGAACAAGGTAAAGGGTTTGCGGTCGTGGCCGGAGAGGTTCGCAACCTTGCGCAGCACAGCGCGCAGGCCGCCAAAGAGATTCGCACATTGATTCTTGACTCTCAGACCCGTGTCACCGAAGGGCTGGATTTGGCTTCTCGCGCCGGCGCTACCATGGACGAAGTGGCGACCGAAATCAGCCATATCACTACCTTGATGCAGGAAATTTTTTCGGCGTCGCAAGAGCAGCATCGCGGCATAGAACAGGTAAACCTCGCCTTCACGCAAATCGACAAAGCCGTACAACAAAACGCATCGCTGGTCAGAGAATCCGCCAATACCACGCAATCGTTAGAAGAACAGTCGCGCCAGTTGGTACAGGCGATGTCGATGTTCCGCATCGAACGTGATACCCCCTTGCTGCAACAGACGCACTAACAGACGTCGGTCGTTTTCGGCAGCGGCCTCAGTAGGCCGCTGTTTTTTATCCGGGACATCATGGCCGAGTTTCTACGTTCGTCAATTCCGTAAATCAAAGAAACGATTCCTGGCTCTCCGCCAGCCGATATCCCCTTACACGTCCAACGACGGAAAATATGCCGGATATTTTCCCCCATCACGCCTTAGAACCTATCCCACAGTCTCTTATTACTCATGGTCATACCCCAACCCAGAATGGATAGCGCTTGACAATAATGGCAAACAAGCGCATTTATTTTAATAACCATAATTAAATTGTGGTTATTAAAATAATAATTAATAAAGCAATTATTTAATAAGTAGTCAATCGTCGACAGGAAAGAGATGGGGTCAATACTATGAACCAGGCAAGTACAGTGCCGCCGACTATTTGGAAAACATTTAACGAAGGCAAATTGTCATCAAAAGTGTTGCTTTTTGGCGTGATGATTAATCGGTTATCAGGTTTTCTGCAAATATTCATTGTTATCTTTCTCATGGCTCATGGATATACCCATGAGCAAACCATCACCGCGCTGGCATTTTACGGCGGCGGCGCCATTATCGGCGCATTGGCGGGCGGATATCTGAGCGAAAAACTGGGAATTCGCGTGGCTGTCACCATCAGCATGAGCGCGACGGCTATTCTGACCGCATCGTTACTGTATATTTCCACTTTCTGGTTGTTATTATTTTTTGTCACATTATCAAGTCTGAGTGCTCAGTTATTCAGGCCGGCATCCGCAACATTATTATCCCGTCAAACACCGCCGGAACAGCAGACCATGATTTTCGCCATTTATCGTCTTGGCATTAATCTGGGCACAACGTTCGCGCCTGCATTGGGGTATTTTATTTATCATCTCAGCAATAATAGTTTTATTTATCTTTTTTGGATTGAAGCCGTCATCGCCGGGTTATATGCCCTACTGGCATTTCTGACGCTTCCCGACAACCGTCAGAGCGAGCACGAAAAAGAAACAACGGATAACCAGCCGGGAAACGGCTACAAGGAAATACTTAAAGACCGCCGTTTTATGTTCTATTTATTCGCAACGCTGTGTCATGCCATCGTTTATGTCCAATACACATCCACATTGCCGCTCTTTATCGAAGACGTACACTACCCTATTTACTGGTATACATTGGCTATCTCATTAAACAGCATCATTGTTATTTCATTCGAACTATTACTCACCAAATATACGCAGCAGTATGCGCAACATATCGTCATCGCCGTAGGGTTTATTCTGGTGGGGCTTGGCGTGGCCTGTTATGCCTTACCCATCGGCCCGATGGCCATCATTATCGGTACCGTCATCTGGTCTATCGGAGAAATTATCTGCGGCCCCGCCTTCAGCGCCTGGCCTGCCAATGCCGGGCCAGACCGGTTGAAAGCCCATTATCTTGGGAGCTGTCATTTTATGTTCAACGCAGGCGGCGTTATCGGCCCGCTGGTGGGCGGTTGGCTTTATCTCCAGATGGGAATGTTGATCTGGCCGATAATTTCTTTCGCTTCCGTCATCGCGGCCGTTACCTGCTGGCAGTGTTGTTCGCCCAGAGCACCGCGGCAGACAACCGCCAGCGCCGTAGAATAGACAAACCTTTGCCGGCGTTTTTCGCCAGCCGGACAACATAGGAAAATCAGCGCCTGTAAGCACGATGCACAGGCGCCAGGCTGCGGTGTGCCGACATAATCTCAGCCCCCCACGGCCCGTCACCACAGAGACACAATAATACCGGTCAAACAATCACTGTATTCGCTCGCCCGTTTTTCGGACTTTGTTATAACAGGCTAAAACATGAAAAGGAGGATATATATTTTCTCAATGCATCCGAATAAAAATCGCAAACATGACTTTATTTAACCACAAGGAAAATACCATGAAAGCAAATGCACTTTCTTTATTAAAAGACACAGACAATAAACAACTGTCCACCCATTACAACACCGGTAATCCCGGCAATCTTTCCACGACGATTGGCGGTACTATCGGCGGTACAATTGGTGGAACGATTGGCGGTACTATCGGTGGAACAATTGGTGGAACCATCGGCGGTACTATCGGTGGAACGATTGGTGGAACCATCGGCGGCACCATAATGTAATGACGCAAGGCAAGACAGCGGTCAATGAATGGCCGCTGTCTATCCCCTATTCCCTTCAACAATAAGCCTCGAAGGGAGACACTATTTCAATGTGGAGCCAAATATGAATAGCCGCCAGGCAACGGTAGAGAAAAAAAATGGGGAGACACTCTCGCCATCACAATATCTTTCTATCCAGCCACATCAGGATTCTTACGTCGTTTATAACAAATTGCTGGGAAACTTTGCGGTATTATCAAAACAGGCTTATGACTACCTGTGCCGTAATAACATCGACAATAATGGAAACACGCCATTAATCCAGAAATTGAAAGAAAGATTCTTTCTCTTACCTGACAATATCGACGAAAGAGATATTATCAATAATGAAATCAGGTATCGAAAAGAACACCTCGATAGTGGATACCTGGTAAACGGTTTGCAACTGGTACTGACGAATGACTGTAACTTCAAATGTACCTATTGTTTCGCCAATGAAAGAAATAATGACCAGGCATCATCTTGTGCTCAAAAGCCTCAACGCATGACCAGGGAAATTGCCTTTCTCGCCGTCGAAAATATTATTTCAGTAATCAAACGGAACCATAATACACATCTAACCATTGAGTTTTTTGGCGGAGAACCATTGCTGAACTGGGACATTATTGAAGCCGTGTTAGATAAATATCGCTCCGGCGAGGATTGGGGCGTCAATATTCACTATATGATCACCACCAATGGTTCACTGATCAGCGAAAAAATCGCAAAAACGCTGAAAGCGTACGGTGTACACACAGTGCTCAGTTACGATACGCCGGGAAATCACCATCGTCTGACGACAAAAAATACACCGGCAGAGGAATTAATCCTGCGAGGCCTAAGCCATCTCAAAAAACACAACAATTCGGTCAGCATCAATTCGGTTATTTCCCATACCAATATTGACCAGTTCGATGCGGATGCCCTGCTTAAATTTGCTGCCCATTATCACATTGGAACATTGGCGCTTATTCTGGACCTGTCGAGCTACCCCTATGACGACGCCGTCATCATGAAACGCATTACCGACGCGATCCTTTATACCTGCGTACAGGCAAGACAATACGCCATTAATATTACCGGCTACTGGCACCAAATTTTTGAACAGATAACCGACATTCGTCCCATCAATCTCACCAAGGGTTATAAAACCTGTCCGGCGGAAGGATGCAAAATCAGTGTAGAACCCGACGGTGCCATTTCGAATTGCAAATGCGTCGATACCAAAATAGGCACCATCAACGATCTGGATGCGGTGTTTAAATCAGAGCGCTACCAGCTCTACGCCATGAAGGCTTATATCACCACGCCGTTCTGTGAAGGGTGCGAAATAGAGGGATTCTGTTCAGGGTTGTGCATGGGCACGCTCGATCTGGAGTTCAACAATATTTCCGCCGTCATTCCGACCACATGCCAGTTATATCGTGGCCTGACACGACAGCTTTTAGCTGAACACCTGACCCATTATCGGGAAGAAGATTATCTCCACATCTGAACAGGAAAAGGATGGTCTCATGAGTGAGTCATGGATATTGGATAACGAAAACCTCAGAACGCTAAAACATAAATCCGGCTACCTTGTTTATCATCGGCAGAAAGGCGGGCTTTGTCTGCTGAATGACAACGCGCTCCACTACCTGCAGGAATACCGGCAGGAAAAAAGCCCTCCCCACGACGAAACGCCCAACACAGCCAACCGAAACGCACTGTTTTACGAATTCTTCAAGCGTTCCTTTGTCACTTTAGCCAATGCACCGGCAGCCCCCTGTAGCCAGACATCGGCTGACATGGCTAAAAACGATCAATTAGAAAACAATCAATTAGAAAAAAATCACGTAAAAATCGTTCAGTTGGTGATGACTAACGACTGCAACTTCAGTTGCAGCTACTGTTTCGAAAACCGGCGAGATCCGCAGAACGAACGTCCGGCAAACCATCAGGACACAGTGCACATACTGCGCAACGATGAGTATCATGAAAAAAGAAACCGCGTAATGACACCGCAGGATGCCGTCCATTACATCAAAACCACTATCGATTTTCTGAAAAGCGAACGCCAGCCCGTGCTGATGATCCAGTTCTTCGGCGGCGAGCCGCTGGTTAACTGGAAAGCGATCGACGCCGTACTGACCACCTTCGGCAACGGTCAGGAATGGGGGATCCCCATTTATTATTCCATCGTGACCAACGGCTCGCTGGTGAACCCGCAGATTGCCGCCCGGCTAGCGCAGTATCAGGTTGCCGTCTGCGTCAGCTTCGACTCGCCGACCAGCACCGACCGGGTGTTTAAAAACGGAAAAAACGCCAGAGATAAAATCGTCGCGGGGATACAACTACTGGTGCAGCATCGCAATCGGATTGCCATTAATGCCACACTGTCGGACAGCAACTGGGACGACCTGAATGAAGACATGGTGGCCTTCATCGCTGGCCTTGGGATCCACGAAATCGGCGTAGTGCTGGAGCTGGATCCGGATTTTTATGTGCGCCATAGCGCGGAACAGATTACGGAACAGCTGTGGCGTCTCATCGAGGCGGGGAAAAAGCACCAGGTCGTCATTACCGGGTACTGGCACCAAATCAGCCAACTGATGGTGCAGATCAATAATGTCGCGCAACGCGGATTTAAAATGTGTTCGGCCAAAGGCGCGCAGTTCAGCATCGAACCCAACGGTTCCATCTATTCCTGCAAAGGCGCATCGGGGTATTTCGGAAAAATCAGCGACGGGTTGTCCAGCGTCATCCGCAGTGAGAATTACCGCAAGCACGCCGCACTCGGATTAAACAATCCAGCACCTTGTCGAGGCTGTGACATCGAACATTTCTGTTCCGGCATCTGCCTAGGCACGCTGGAGAAGAAATACCACGATATCGACAGCGTCGAACCCGACGCTTGCGGCGTGTATCGGGGCATCACGCAACGCATTTTGTCCCATTACGACGCACAGGACATTCCCTGCTTCTATCTGTAGCGCGTACCGGTACCAGAGGGCGCCGCATCGCCCTCCACCGCGATAACGCCCGACGTCAAGCCAGGCTGTAGCACTACCGAAATGGAACACAGTCCGGAGTATAAAATGCGATGCCGGTCGACCGCCGCAGAGGTTTAGCGAATGGCCGCCGGTTGCCATTATTCGGGGAACACCGTCAATCAAGGATATTCAGGATGCATACCACTCAGGAAAACCCGATCGCAGGCCACCTGCTGGCGCTCTTTTCGGTCATCGTCTGGGGCTGGACGTTTATCTCCACCCGGATTCTGCTTGATGGGCTGGATCCCTATCAAATTCTGCTTTACCGCTGCCTGATCGCCTGGCTGGTGCTGTCGCTGTTGCGTTTTCCCCACGCCCGTTCAGCGCTGAATCTGCGACACGAAGGGCTCTACTTCCTCGCCAGCCTGTGCGGCGTCTCGCTCTATTTCGTCTGTGAAAACATCGCCCTCACCAAAACCTACGCCAGCAACGCCGCGCTGATCGTCACCGTTTCCCCGCTGCTCTCGGTGCTGTTCAATGCACTGATTTTCCGGCAACAACGGCTGTCGCTCGTCACCCTGTCGGGACTCGTACTGTCGTTTGCCGGCGTGGCGCTGGTCATCACCAACGGCGCGCTGAACATTCACCTCAGTCCGGCGGGAGATGCGCTGGCTCTGCTGGCCGCCTTGTCTTGGGCATTCTTCCCGCTGGTACTGAAACGGATCGACGACGGCGCCCATCCGGTAGTAAAAACCCGCAAAATCTTTCGCTACAGCATCCTTACCGTGGCGCTGTTCATGTGGTCTCGGGACATGCCGCTGCTCAACCCGCACGTCTTCGCCGCCGTCAATCTGTGCAACCTGCTGTTCCTCGGCGTCATCGCCTCGGCGCTCTGCTATCTGTCATGGGATCGCGCGGTGGTATACCTCGGCGTGCGCAAAACCATGGCCTACATGTATCTGGTGCCGTTCGTCACGGTACTGTCCGGCCATGTGTTGCTGCGGGAAACCATCACGCCGCTGATGTTGGGCGGCGGACTGCTGATCCTCTCCGGGCTCTACCTCAACAATCGCCAGCAGGCAGGGGAATCTTCCGCCGGATGACGAACCGGCGTCAGTTCCCCCGATGCGCATCGTCTTGCGCGTTTATCGTCCTCGTCGGGTATGCCTGATAGCGGAAGATCATTTCGGTGCATTGCACAGCAATATGCACAATCAAAGGGCACACCAAGGCGCTTTACCGCAAAAAACCGTGCACATTGCACACTCACTCTTGTTCGCGTTGCCCGCTTTTTTCGTCGCAAAAACTGGCATGTTCCTTGCGATTCCTCCCACACATTCTGTTTCCCCCACGGGGACACTATCCAGAGGAAGCGTCAATGTCGTCACAAAATGAATTCCCCCTAAGCGAAGCCCCGCAAGAAGGCCGCAAAGGGCTGTTATCCATCTCCATGGTGCTGTTCAGCTTTACTTTTTTCACCGGCACCATGTTTGCCGGCGGCAAATTGGGCGTCGCCTTTCCCATCACGGAAATGCTGTGGATCGCCGTCATCGGCAACCTGCTGCTGGCGCTGTATGCCGCCTCACTGGGGCTGATCGCTGCGCGCAGCGGCCTGAACGCGGTGTTGATGGGGCGGTTTTGTTTCGGCGAGGCGGGCAGCAAGCTGTCTGATTTTCTGCTCGGATTCGCCGAACTGGGCTGGTACGCCTGGGGCACCGCCACGCTGGCCATCTCGCTGGTCAAACTGCTGTCGCTGCCCGAGGGCATGACCGTTCCGCTGATGGTGCTGTTCGGTCTGGGTTTCTCGATTACCGCGCTGGTGGGCTACCGCGGGCTGGACGTCCTGTCCCGCGTATCCGTACCGCTGATGTTCGTCATGCTGGCGCTCTCCATGTGGATCGCCACCCGCGACGGCGGCGGCTGGCAGGGCATGGCTGGCATCGCGCCCACCCAGACGCTGGGCTGGTCGGCGGCCATCACCATGGTGTTCGGCACCTTCGCCAGCGGCGCAACACAGGCCACCAACTGGACTCGCATGGCGCGCAACGGCCGGATCGCCGTCTGGGCCAGCCTCATCAGTTTCCTGGGCGGCAATGGCCTGATGATTATCGCCGGCGCCTGGTGCGCGGTGGTTTACCAACAGGCGGACATCGTCGCGGTGATGATGCTGCAAGGGTTGTCGGTCGCAGCCGTCGTCATGCTGTGCCTCAATCTGTGGACTATTCAGGGGCCGACTATCTACAACGTTTCCGCCGCAGCCTGCCACCTGCTGCGCATCGAGCGTCGTCGCACCCTGACGCTGGCGGGCGCCGTGGTCGGTATTCTGCTGGCGGTCGGCGGCATGTATGAATGGCTGATTCCGTTCCTGGTACTGCTGGGTTCCATCATCCCGCCTATCGGTGGCGTGATCATGGCGGATTACTGGTTCCGTCATCGCGGCCGCTATCCAGCGTTGCAACACGCCAGACTGCCACGTTTTAACATACCCGGCCTGACGTCTTACGCCGTCGGTGCGCTACTGGCTTATCTTTCCCCCTGGGTTGCGCCGCTGGTCGGCATCGCCAGTGCGGCGCTCTGCTACATCGTACTGGTCGCGCTCGCCCGGCGTGTATCGGCAAACGATGCCGCCGGAGCGGCGTCATGAATCTGACCGTCGGTGAAATTCTGACGCTGAACGGCCTGGCAGAGTTGCGGCTGCGCGCCGGCGCACAGGGAGTACATCGCCCGGTGCGCTGGTACTATGTGGCGGAAAACGAAGGGATCGCCGAATGGATCATGGGCGGCGAACTGGTGTTTGTCACCGGTATCAACCACCCACGCGACGAAGCCAACCTGCACCGCCTGCTGGCGGAAGGGCATCAACGCGGTATCGCCGGTATGGTGATCCTGACCGGTAAGGAGTTCATTCACGCCATTCCCGACTCGTTGCTGGCGCAGGCGGAAATGTGGGGCATCCCGCTGATTGAACAGCCTTATTCGTTGAAAATGGTCATCGTCACCCAGCTTATCGGCACCGAGCTGGTACAACGGGAAACCGCGCTCCGCTCACGCCGGGAAATTCTGATTCAGTTGCTGACCGGCGAGTATCCGGATATCGACATTCTGCACCAGCGCACCCAACATCTGAGGTTATCGCTGGAGGCGCCGCGCCGCATTGCGGCACTGAGGCTGACCGATATGCAGGCGCTGTTTGCCGCCAATGCGCCGGACGATGCCGAACAGCAATTGCAGGCGCTGCGCCAGCGCCTGCAACAATATCTGGAAGAGCAGTTGTCCACACTGGCGGACAGTCTGCCGCTGATCCAGCTCGGCGAGTTGTACATTCTGCTACTGCCCAGTGATCGGGATGACGCCCGCCAGACCAATACCTGGCTGCTGCAGCTGCGTCAGCACATTCAGGCCGACCTGTCGCCACTGACGCTGTTCATCGGGCTGTCCGCCGTCCAAACCGCCGCCGGCCACTATCGCCAAGGGCTGACCGAAGCGCGTCGGGCGCTGGAGGTGGCAGCCGGCATGCGCCCGGATAAAGGACTGTGCGACTACAGCGAACTGGGTGTACTGCAACTGTTGACCGCTGTCGGCGATCCACTGCTGGTCAACCGCTTTATGAAAGACACGCTGGGCGCGCTGATGGAGCATGGTCGCAAACATCCGGCCATGCTGATCGAAACGCTGGACGCGGTCTTGCAGGAGAACGGCAACCTGATCAAAGCCGCCGAACGGCTGGATATCCACCGCAATACACTGCACCAGCGTTTGCAGCGCATCGAACAATTGACCGGACATACGCTGGGCGACCCCCAGTTTCGCCTGAATGCGTCCGTCGCCTTGCTGATTTGGCGCATGTCTGGCGTCCCTACCCCGGCAGCCGTCCCCGTTAATCAGGGGCGTACCGCCAACCAACAGGAGTCATTATGAACATTATCAATGCGGCGCTGCGTCGCCGTAACGGACTGTACACCCTGCGGTTACAGGATGGGATCATCGCCGCCATCGAACCGCAAAACGGCATGCTTCACGCTGCGCCCGAGGTTATCGACGCCGCCGGGCAACTGGCGATCCCGCCGCTGGTGGAACCACATATTCACCTGGACGCCACGCTGACCGCCGGGGAACCGGAATGGAACATGAGCGGCACATTGTTTGAGGGCATCGAACGCTGGAGCCAGCGCAAGGCCACCATCACCCATGAAGACACCAAACAGCGTGCGCACGCCGCTATCGCCATGCTGCGGGACCACGGCATCCAGCATGTGCGCACCCATGTCGACGTCACCGACCCGACCTTGGCGGCGCTGCAAGCGCTGCTGGACGTGAAAGAAGAAGCCAAATCTTTGATCGACCTACAGATCGTCGCCTTCCCGCAAGAGGGGATCGAATCCTTCGCCAACGGGCGTCAATTGATGGAACGCGCAATCGAAATGGGTGCGGATGTCGTGGGCGGTATCCCCCACTTTGAAAATACCCGCGAGCAGGGCGTGAGCTCGGTGAAATTTCTCATGGACTTGGCCGAGCGTACCGGCTGTCTGGTGGATGTGCACTGCGACGAAACCGACGATCCCCAGTCCCGTTTTCTGGAAGTGCTGGCGGAAGAAGCCCGCGTGCGAAATATGGGCGCCCGAGTCACTGCCAGCCATACCGTGGCGATGGGTTCTTACGACAATGCTTACTGTTCGAAGCTGTTCCGGTTACTGCGCCGCTCCGGCATCAGTTTCGTCTCCTGCCCCACCGAAAGCATCCATTTGCAGGGGCGCTTCGACACCTTTCCCAAACGACGCGGCGTCACCCGCGTGGCGGAGCTGGATCGCGCCGGTATGAACGTCTGCTTCGGCCAGGACTCCATCCGCGACCCGTGGTACCCGCTGGGCAATGGCAACATTCTGCGGGTACTGGACGCCGGGCTGCACATCTGCCACATGATGGGCTACCAAGATCTGCAACGTAGCCTGGATTTTGTCACCGACAACAGCGCCCGCGCGCTGAACCTCGGCGATCGTTATGGCATTGCCGTCGGCCGCCCCGCCAATCTGCTGATTCTGGACGCGGAAAACGACTACGAAGCCGTGCGCCGTCAGGCGAAGGCACTCCTGTCGATCCGGCATGGCGACATCATCATGCAGCGCACGCCAGAGCAACTTCACTATCCGGCGTAGCATTTTCCGCATCGCGCTTTGGTCTGGCGCTGCCGGCATAGCGCTGGCCCAAAGCGCTGCGCCGGTCTGGCATCGCGATAGCCGACGCCACTGGCGTCACCATCGCGACGGGCCAGCCCCGCAGACACCGTTGCGAAACGTAGCGCATGGCTTCGGTGACGAGCTTCGCCCCTGAGCACTGCCATGCGCGCTGCTCGGCAAGCCCGTAAGTTCACGCTGTGACGCGGCGGATGGCGGCCCACGACACACACGATGGCGGGCGGATGCTCAAGGCGCCGCGATTGCCGGCATCGCCGGGAAAACCTCGCCCTCTTCCGGCAACAGCCCTTCCCGGCAGCGTTGCCGGTAACTCTGTTCAAAGGTTTGCATGCCCGTCGCACTCCCGGTTTGCAGTATGCCGGGCAACTGGTGCGTTTTTCCTTCGCGGATCAGGTTGCTCACCGCCGCAGAGGCCAGCAATACCTCGAACAACGCAACCCGCCCCCCACACAGCCCCGGCAGCAGCCGTTGCGCCACCACCGCCTGTAGGCTGGCGGCCAACTGTGCCCGCACGAACGCCTTTTCCTCCGCCGGAAACACATCCACCAGCCGGTCCACCGCCTGCACCGCGCCGCGGGTATGCAGCGTCGCCAACACCAGATGGCCGGTTTCCGCTGCAGTTAATGCCAACCGGATAGTGGCGCTATCCCGTAGCTCTCCCAGTAGTAATACGTCCGGGTCCTCACGCAATGCCGCGCGCAGAGCGCTGGCGAAATCGTCGCAGTGTTGACCGACCTCCCGCTGTTGAATCAAACAGCGCTGGCTGACATGCAGATACTCGATCGGATCCTCCAGCGTCAGAATATGCCGCGCGTCATGCTGGTTAAGCGCCGACACCATCGCCGCCAGTGTGGTGGATTTGCCGCTGCCGGTGGCACCCGTGACCAGAATCAGCCCATCGCGCCGTTGCGCCAGCGTTGCCACCACCGCAGGCGCGCCGAGCATGGGCAAGTCCGGCGCCGTCTGCGGGATCAGACGCAGCGCCGCCGACAAACCATGACGCTGCCGAAACAGATTGAGCCGCAACCGCGTGCCGTCCGGCAAGGTCAAGGCGCAGTCCACCTGGCCGTGCCGCGCCAGCGCCCGCCAATGCCTGGCTTCCAGCCACTGCCGACACCAGTCTTCCAACGATGCGCTGCGTACACATGTCTGATGCGGAGCGCTGACTAATTGTCCGTCGATACGCATTACCGGCGGATGACCGCTGCACAGGTGCAGATCGGAAGCATTCTGTTTTACACTAGCGCACACCCATTCACTCACATCCATATGAAGTGACCTCCTGAATCACTATGACTACAAGTACAGTCCAGCAAAACCTACAGGACGTGCGGCAGAAAATCTCGGCGGCGGCAGAACGCTGCGGGCGCGCGCCAGGAGAAATTACGTTGCTTGCCGTCAGCAAAACCAAACCTGTGACGGCGATCGAAGATGCCATCGCCGCCGGCCAACGTGCCTTTGGGGAAAATTACGTGCAGGAAGGCGTGGAAAAAATTCTGTATTTCCGCCAGACGCACCAAGACATCGCGCTGGAATGGCACTTTATCGGGCCGTTGCAGTCGAACAAAAGTCGTCCGGTGGCGGAGCACTTCGACTGGTGCCACACCATTGACCGGCTGCGCATCGCCCAGCGGTTGAGCGAACAGCGCCCGGATACACTGCCGCCGCTGAATGTACTGTTGCAAATTAATATCAGCCGGGAAGAGAGTAAATCCGGTATTCTGCCTGACGAGCTACCGGCGTTGGCCGCCAGCGTCGCCGCGCTGCCCAACCTGCGGCTGCGCGGTCTGATGGCGATTCCGGCGCCGGAAGCGGATCACCAACGGCAGTTGGCGGTTTTCCGCCGCATGTACGACCTTTTTCAGCAGTTGCAGGCTGACCACGCGCATGTCGACACCCTCTCCATGGGAATGACCGACGATATGGCCGCCGCCATTGAGGCAGGCAGCACGCTGGTACGCATCGGCACCGCCATCTTCGGCGCGCGCGATTACGGGGCAACGGCCCGCAACGCTTGATGATCAACCAACCACTGCGAGAGATCGATGGAACACCGTAACATTGCCTTTATTGGCGCAGGCAACATGGCACAGGCCATCATCGCCGGACTGATCGACGGCGACTATCCTGCGGATAACATCAGCGTCAGCGCCCCCACGCCGACCCGCCGCGACGCGCTGGCTCAGCGCTATGGCATTACCAGCAGCGCAGACAACGTCGGCTGCGCCCAACGCGCCGACGTTATCGTGCTGGCGGTCAAACCTCAGCTGATGGCGGAAGTATGCGCAGACCTGGCGCGCCAAGTGGATTTCAGCGGCAAACTGGTGCTATCCATCGCCGCCGGGGTCAATCTGGCGCGGTTTCACCAGTTGCTGGGAGACGCACAGATAATACGCATTATGCCGAATACGCCGTCGCTGGTCGGCGTCGGCATGAGCGGCATGTACGCGCCGGACGACATCGACGCGGCCGATCGCCGCTTCGCCGCCGACCTGATGAGCAGCGTCGGCAAAATCTGCTGGGTACAAGAAGAAGCGCACATCAACGGCATTATCGCCGCCGCAGGCAGCGCGCCGGCCTATTTTTTCCTGTTTATGGAAGCCATGCAGCAGGAAGCGTTGCGCCAGGGGTTTGATGCAGAAACCGCACGCTTGCTGGTGCAGCAGTCCGCCAGCGGTGCTGCGGCGCTGGTCGCCGCCAGCCCGGATACGCCGCTGTCCACCCTGCGGGAGAACGTCACCTCTAAGGGCGGTACCACCGCCGCCGCCTTGCGGGTGTTCAACGAACGCCAGTTGGCCGACACCGTGGCGCAAGCCATGCAGGCCGCCGTTGCGCGTGCGCAGGAAATGGAATCGCTGTTCTGATTGCCGACCGACATCATTGACCCATAAGGAACTGTTGCCGTTATGCTTACCCTGACTTTTCTGGCCAAAACGCTGATTGACCTCTATGTGATGGTGCTGCTGCTGCGTATCTGGATGCAGTGGGCCCACAGTGATTTTTACAACCCGCTGGCGCAATTTGTGGTCAAGCTGACCCAGCCGGTGGTCGTACCGCTGCGCCGGATCATTCCGTCGCTGGGGCCCATCGACAGCGCATCGCTGTTGCTGGCGTTCCTGCTCACCACGCTGAAATACCCGCTGTTATTGCTGATTCAGGTGGGCGCGCTGGCGCTCAGCCCCATCAACCTGCTGGTGGGGCTGCTGGTGCTGATCAAATCCACCGGTTATCTGGTGTTCTGGGTCATCATCGTGCGTTCGCTGATGAGTTGGATCAGCCAAGGCCGCAGCCCGGTAGACTACATGCTCTACCAGTTGACCGAACCGCTGATGAGCCCGGTGCGCCGCATTTTGCCTTCCACCGGCGGGCTGGATTTCTCGCCGATGGTGGTGATTCTGCTGCTCTATCTGCTGAATTACCTCGGCATGGATCTGTTTCCGGAGCTGTGGTTCCAGCTGTGAGTGCCGTCAGCCGCGATGAAGACGCGCTGGTGATCCGGCTGTACATTCAGCCGAAAGCCAGCCGCGACCAGATAGTCGGGCTGCATGGCGACGACGAAGTGAAAGTCGCCATCACCGCGCCGCCGGTAGACGGGCAGGCCAACGCCCATTTGATCCAATTTATGGCCAAACAATTCCGCGTAGCCAAAAGCCGGGTGACTATCGAAAAAGGGGAGCTTGGGCGGCATAAACAGCTTAGAATCCACTCCCCGCAGGCGATTCCAGCGGCTATCGCGGCGCTATTGCCCGATCGATAACGCTCTCCATTGCGACGGCGGTTCCGCCGTCGCCATTTGATGACTTCACCCGCCCTTTCCGACGTCCTCCGCCCGACGGGGGATTACGATAACAGGAGCAGTAATGCAAAAACTCGTTTTAGCCACCGGTAACGCCGGTAAAGTGCGTGAGCTGGCCGGTCTGCTGGCCGACGTCGGTTTTGACGTCATCGCCCAGACCGCGCTGAACGTGGACAATGCCGAAGAAACCGGCCTGACCTTTATCGAAAACGCTATCCTGAAAGCCCGTCACGCCGCCCGGAAAACCGGGTTGCCCGCCATCGCCGACGATTCCGGACTGGCGGTGGACGCACTCGGCGGCGCGCCGGGTATCTATTCCGCCCGTTATTCCGGCCCCGACGCCACCGACCGTCAGAATCTGGAGAAACTGCTGCAGGCGCTGGAACATGTGCCGGATGAACAGCGCCAAGCCAGCTTCCACTGCGTGCTGGTTTATTTGCGCCACGCCGACGATCCGACGCCGCTGGTCTGCCACTGCCGCTGGCAGGGCATGATTACCCGTGCGCCGGCAGGTGAAGGCGGGTTCGGCTACGATCCGATCTTTCAGGTACCGTCGCTCGGGAAGACCGCCGCTGAATTGAGCCGCGAGGAAAAGAACGCCCATTCTCACCGCGGGCAGGCGCTGCGTCTGCTGCTGGACACGCTGCGCCATGCTTAAGTTGCCGCCGCTCAGCCTGTATATCCACATCCCGTGGTGTGTGCAGAAATGCCCTTACTGCGATTTCAACTCGCACGCCTTGAAGGGAAACGTGCCGCACGACGAGTACGTCTCGCACCTACTGGCGGATCTGGATGCGGATCTGCCGCTGACCGGCCATCGCCCGCTGCACAGCATCTTCATCGGCGGCGGCACGCCGAGCCTGCTCAGCGCCGAAGCCATGCAACGCCTGCTCGACGGCGTGCGGGCGCGGCTGCCGTTGGAGGACGACGCCGAGATCACCATGGAGGCCAACCCCGGCACGGTGGAAGCCGATCGTTTCAACGGCTACCAGCAGGCGGGCATCAACCGCATTTCCATTGGCGTGCAGAGCTTCAGTGCAGAAAAACTGACCCGCCTCGGGCGCATCCACGGCCCGAAAGAGGCTAAACGCGCCGCGCAGCTAGCGGCCGGATTGGGTCTTGGCAGCGTCAATCTGGATCTGATGCACGGCCTGCCGGAGCAGTCGCTGGCAGAAGCCTTGGACGATCTGCGCCAAGCCATCGAACTCAACCCGCCGCACCTGTCCTGGTACCAGCTGACGATCGAGCCGAATACCCTGTTCGGCTCTCGCCCGCCGCGCCTGCCGGACGACGATGCGCTGTGGGACATCTTCGAACAGGGGCATCAGTTGTTGAGCACCGCGGGTTATCAGCAGTATGAAACCTCCGCCTACGCCAAGCCCGGCTACCGCTGCCGTCACAATCTCAATTACTGGCGTTTCGGCGACTATCTGGGGATTGGCTGCGGCGCGCACGGCAAGCTGTCGTTTGCGGACGGCCGCATCCTGCGCACCGTCAAAACCCGCCACCCGCGCGGCTATATGCAGGGCAACTACCTGCACCAGAGCAATGAGGTAGCGATGGCTGATCGGCCGTTCGAATACTTTATGAACCGTTTCCGCCTGCTGGAAGCTGCGCCGCGCAATGATTTCACCATGCTGACCGGCCTGCCGGAAAGCGCGGTGCGCCGCCAGATCGACGACGCGCTGCGCCAGGGCTACCTGACGGAAAGCGCCGACCACTGGCAGATCACTCAACACGGCAAGCTGTTTCTGAATTCATTGCTGGAGCTGTTTCTGACGGAATAAAGCGGCTGCGGGTTGCCAGTGAGAAGCGGTAGTGCATGGAATGAAAGTACGTGGAATGAAAATGTGTGGCGTGGACGTTCGCGGCGTGAAAGTGCATGAAGCGGAAGTGCGTAGAGCGCGGCGAAACCCGCTGCGTGTCTTCAGGGAGACCCGCCCGCCGCTCGTCGTCAGCGACGACATTCAGAACGCCAGGCACAGTTTCCGGCATGGGTCGGTAAGCATTGTGCGGCCCGCATTGAATCCCGGCGATCGATTATGACAAAGTAGAGACAGGGCTTTTCCCCCCACGCGGGAAAAGCGTCAGCAAAGGATACCGACAATGAAAACGATAACCGCCATGATCATGGTGCTGCTGCTGGCCGCCAGCCTCAGCGGCTGTAATACCGCCCGTGGCTTTGGCCAGGATGTTCAGAAACTCGGCGGCGCCATCTCCCGCACCGCCAATTAATCCTTGCCCGACGCCGCCAGCGCGTCGGGCGGGAGTCCCCCTGACATCGCCCCCTCGGTTCAACCGTGCGTCGGCTGGGCCGGCGATTGCATCGGCAGGTGCGCAATACCGTCCTCGTCGTAGCCATCGCCGCATACGCCAAACCCGTGCTGCTCATAGAAATGCTGCAAATGGGCCTGCGCGGAAAGAAACAGCGCTTTCCCCGGCCAGTGGCGGGCGCAAGCCTGAATAGCATGTTCCATCAACTGGTGCCCGACCCGCTGCCCGCGCACTGCGGGAGAAACAACAACCCGACCAATAGTCACGGCATCGCGCCCCGGACGAGGCGCCAGCAACCGGGCGCAGGCCACCAGTTTGCCATTCAGCCAGGCGGTGACGTGGCGATTGCCATCCACCAGATCCAAACCATCCAGATCCTGATAAGCACATTGTTGTTCAACGACAAACACCTGGCTGCGCAACGTCAGAATGTCATACAGCGCATACAGATTCAGTTCTTTGATATCCCAGTCATGCCAGGTCAGATTCGTTGCCACTTGTGACTCTCCGTACTTATTCCCGCGCCTGTTAGCGCTGTTTTATCGCCATCCACGCCCACAGCCCGACAATCGCCAGCGCGAACAGCACGCCAAATGCCACACCAATGGCGACCACCGGCACACCCAGTTTCACCACCAGCGAATATACCGCCAGCATCAACAGCATGGCGGTGTTTTCCCCCAGATTCTGCACCGCAATGGCATTGCCTGCGCCGACGCTTTCCCGCCCGCGCTCTTGCAACAAGGCGTTGAGCGGCACGATGAAAAAACCGCCCAGCGCGCCCAACACCATCAGGCAACCGTAAGCGTTGATCAGGCTATGTTGCAAGGTAAACACCACCACCATCACGCCGATCAGCACCCCGGCGGGCAGGCAGCGCCAAACTTTTTGCAGCGAAACCAGTTTCCCCGCCGCCGCCGCGCCAAGCACGATCCCCACCGCCACCATGGCGTTCAGCAAGGTCGGCGTAGAATTGTCGCTGATGCCCAGCGCCAGCGGCACCCACAGCACCAGCAGAAAGCGCAGCACCACGCCCGCCCCCCAAAACATGCCGGTGCCGACCAGAGAAAAACGGGTCTCGCCATTTTGCCACAGCGCCCGGCAGGCGCAGAGAAACGAGCGGGTCATGCGCGCCGGATGCCAGGACAAACCGGGACGCGCCGCCGCCAGACGCGGAATCAGCAGGTTGGCGGCCAGCGCCGCGCCATACGCCAGCGCACAGGCCGCCAGCGCGCCGTAAATGTTCCAGTCCGCCAGCACGCCACCCGCAACGGAACCGGTCAGGATCGCCGCGATCGTCGACGCTTCCATCAGGCCATTAGCCTTGACCAGTTGGTCGCCGCGGGTCAGCTCGCCCAGAATGCCGTATTTGGCGGGCGAATAGGCCGCCGCCCCCAGCCCCACCAACGTATAACCCAAAAACGGGTTGCCACCGAAACAGATCAGCAACGCGCCCGCCAGTTTCAGACCATTGGCCAGCAGCATCACCCGTCCCTTGGCGAAACTGTCGGCAAACTGCCCGACAAACGGCGCCAACACAATGTAGGCCGCCACGAACCCCATTTGCAGAAACGGCTGGCTCCAGTCGGGGTAGTGCTGCGCCTTCACCAGCGCCAGCGTGGCGAACAGCAATGCGTTGTCGCCGAACGCGGAAAAAAACTGCGCCACCATGACCGCATTCATACTGCGGGAAAACAGACCGACGCGCGCAACGGACGAGGCGTTCATACCAACGGCTCCTTGTACTCCGCCAGCGCTCTGAGCGCGACAAAATCCGGTTTGCCGCTGCCGAGCAACGGCAGCGTTTTCATATAGCGAATATCGCGTGGCACCATCAGCTCCGGCGCGCCGCTACGGCGTGCCTCGGCCAGCAGCGCATCGCGGGTCAGCCCGGCGTCGGTGGTAAACAGCACCAGCGCTTCGCCTTTGCCGCTATCGCTGCGAGCGCTGGCGGCATGCTGCGCCGCAGGCGATGCCAGCAAGGCCAACTGTTCGACACCTTCTAGCGAGACCATCTCTCCGGCCAGTTTGGCAAAGCGCTTCACGCGGCCGACGATGGCGCAGAACCCCTGTTCGTCCAGTTCGACCACGTCTCCGGTGTCATACCAGCCGGCTTCGCGTACGCCCTGTGCGTTGTCCGCCGCCGGCGTTTCCAGCTCGCCGGGCTGTTCCACCCGCAGGTAGCCTTTCATCACATTCGGCCCACGCAGTTGCAACTGCCCACCCTGATGGATGCCGGGCACCGGAATCAGCCGGGATTCGATACCGGGCAACAAGCGGCCCACCGTCTGTCGCTTACAGGCCATCGGCACATTGATGGCAACCACCGGCGCGCATTCGGTCACGCCGTACCCTTCCAGAATGCGGATGCCGAATTTGTCCTGCCAGATTTGTCGCGTACTTTCCGACAGTTTTTCCGCCCCGGCCACCACATAGCGCAGACGGGCGAAATCGTAAGGATGTGCAAACCGGGCGTAATGCCCCAGAAAGGTCGAGGTACCGAACAGTACGGTACAGTTCCGGTCGTAGGTCAGCTCCGGCACGATGCGGTAATGCAATGGGCTGGGGTAGAGAAAGACTTTGGCGCCGGTAAGCAGCGGCGTCAGCAACCCGACGGTCAGGCCAAAGGCGTGAAACAGCGGCAGCGACGACATAAAACGGTCGCGCGGGGTGAAATCCGCCACGGTGCGGATCTGCTCCACGTTGGCCAACAGGCTATTGTGGGAGTGCACCACCCCCTTCGGATGGCCTTCCGAACCGGAGGTAAACAGGATAATGGCGGCGTCTTCCGGCTGCTGCGGGCGAATAGCACGGGCAGGCAACAACAGATGCAACAAGATCCACCCCCGATCCGCCAGCGTCACGGTATCCTTCAGATCTTCCAGATAAACCCAGTTGGCTTCTTTGACCTGCTGCGGCAGATGGGTGAGCTTGCCTTTCTCCAGAAACTGCCGCGACGTCACGATAGTACGAATGCTGGCGGCCGTCATGGCGCTGCGAATACCGCTGGCGCCGGCGGTGTAATTCAGCATTGCCGGTACGCGGTCGCTCAACGACGCCCCCAGAATCGCGGCGGCAGTCACTGTGGCGTTGGGCAACAGCAGCCCGACGTGCTCGCGCTCAGCGGTGAAGCGTTGCAGAATGCGCGCCACGCCCAACGATTTTTTCAGCAGCCCGTGGTAACTGTCCGGTTTAAAGGCGATATCTTCAATACCACCGGCGTGATAGCCATAGCGGGCGCAAGCGGCCAAAAACGCCTGATACAGCGTATGCCTCGGCCGCACCGCCATGCGCGCTTCCATCATGATGCGATGCAACGCTTCGCCCGCCAGTTCGCGGCGCTCCCGCGCGGTGGGGGCGTTCGGCATCGGCAAGGGGCTCGGCGACAGAAAATGAATGGCGATCTGCGGAAACAGCCGACGCCGCAGTACGTCGCCAAGACGGCCGAAATGGGTGAACTCCGGCCCTTCAATCCGCACCGGCACCACGGCCGCGCCAGAGCGGGCAGCCACCAACGCCGCGCCGCTGTATATCTTCATCAGCGAGCCAGTCACGGTGATGCGTCCTTCCGGAAACACCACCACCGGACGCCCTTGCTCCACCAACCGGATCAGCTGTTTGATCGCCAACGGTTTTGACGGATCCAACGGCAGAAAATCGATATAGGGCTTCAACCAACGCATGAACCAGCGATCGGCGATGGCGGAATAGACCGCGAACACCGGTTTGCTTTTCACCGGCAGAAACAACGCCATCAACGCGCCATCCAGAAAAGACACATGGTTTGGGGTAATTAATAACTTTGACTGCTGGAAACCACTTTCATCCCCTGAGATCCGAATCCGGTACAGGTGTTTCAGCAACCAGCGTAAAAAGGCATAAATCATCCCACCCCCCTATAAACGTTGACCGATGCTCGGCGTTAACCCGCCAATACTGTGCTTATTCACCACACGCCGGGCGCGGCCGAAACCACGTCATCCCGTCGGTGAAACAAAGCGCTCACCATACTATAGCCACGGAAGTGGCTCCAGAATAACCGGCAGGAAGGCAGGAAAATCAACCCGAAATGTCGAGCGCCCAAGGCAGGCGGTACAGGAGGGATATGACGGCGAGAAAACGCCGCCGGGCAGCGAATGTGGGCATCGTCATCCGCCGGCGAACCGACAGATAACGATGGCCCGAGCAGGTCAGAGCTGCTCGCCGTTGGTCGCAATCACCTGACGATACCAGTCGAAGCTCTTTTTCTTACGGCGCGCCAGCGTACCCTGGCCGTCATTGTCTTTATCCACGTAGATAAAACCGTAGCGCTTTTTCATTTCGCCGGTGCCCGCACTGACGATATCGATCGGCCCCCACCAGGTATACCCCATGATCTCGCAGCCGTCGGCGATAGCTTCCGCCACCTCCTGCAAGTGCTGGCGGCCATAGCTGATGCGATCGTCGTCGTTGATGGCACCGTCCGCGTCCGGCGTATCCACCGCGCCAAAGCCGTTCTCGACGATAAACAGTGGTTTTTCATAACGATCCGCCAGCTCGTTACACACCTGCCGCAGCCCTTTCGGGTCGATAGTCCAGCCCCAGGCGCTGCTTTTCAGGTAGGGGTTATCCAACCCCACCACGCCGCCGGTATCCGCCAGCACCGGCATATCGGCCTGATAGGTGGCGCTGCGGTAGTAGCTGAAGCCGAGATAGTCCGACGGGTGCGCCGCCAGCAACGCCAGATCGCCCTCTTCCATCGCCAGTTCAATGCCATGTTCACGCCATATCCGCTGACTGTAAGCCGGGTAGTGGCCGCGCATCATGACATCGGCGTAGAACAGCGATCGGCGGCGGATCTGCATGGTGGCGAACACATCGTCCGGATGACAGCTATGGGGATACAGAGTGCTGAGCGACAGCATGCAGCCGATTTTGGCCTGCGGAATAATCCGGTGACACAGCTGGTTCGCCAGCGCGTTGGCGACGAACATATGGTGGCTGGCCTGATAAATCGCCTGCAACCGCGCTTCCGGTTCAGGCTGTATTGCGCCGGTGGCAAACGGAATACGGTGCATATTGTTGAGTTCGTTGAACGTCATCCAATATTTCACCTTATCCCGATAGCGCTGGAATACCGTCTCGCAGTAGCGGATGAAAAAATCGATCAGCCGACGATCCTGCCAGCCGCCATAACGCTGATACAGCGCCAGCGGCGTTTCGTAATGCGACAACGTGATCACCGGTTCAATGCCGTATTTGAGCAGTTCGTCAAACAGCCGATCGTAAAACTGCAAGCCGGCTTCATTGGGCTCGGTTTCATCCCCTTGCGGAAAAATGCGCGACCAGGCGATCGAGGTACGAAAGCATTTGAACCCCATTTCGGCGAACAGGGCGATGTCGTCCTGATAGTGATGATAAAAATCAATCGCTTCGTGGCTGGGGTAATACTGCGTGGGGTCAACGGCCGCATCCGGCTTGCCCGCCACGATACCGCCGCGCACCACATCGGCGATCGACGGCCCCTTGCCGTCCTCATTCCAGGCGCCCTCCGCCTGATTGGCGGCGATGGCGCCGCCCCATAAAAACCCTTGCGGGAAACGTGTCATGGTTGCTCCTTAACGCACCGTCAATCAGGAGAGATCGTCGCCGTTGGTGGCGATCAGTTTGCGATACCAGTAAAAGCTCTTCTTGCGCGTACGCTGCTGGGTACCGTGGCCATCGTCGTCTTGATCGACGTAGATAAAACCGTAGCGTTTGGAAATTTGCGCCGTGCCGGCGCTAACCACGTCGATCGGCCCCCACCAGGTGTAACCGAACAGTTTCACCCCGTCCGCCAGCGCCTCTTTCATCTGTTCCACATGCTGACGCAGGTAGTCGATACGATACTCGTCGTCGATGGTGCCGTCCGGGTTGACGGTGTCCACCGCTCCCAGCCCGTTTTCGGCGATGAACAGCGGCTTCTGGTAGCGATCGTACAGTTGGTTGAGCGCCAGCCGCAGCCCTTGCGGGTCTATCTGCCAACCCCATTCGCTGGTGGGCAGATAGGGATTACGGATACCGCCGGTGATCAGGTTGCCGGTGACGCCTTCCAGCCGTTCCGGGTGTGCGCTGACAGTGCTGGACATGTAATAGCTGAACGACACGTAATCCACCGGGTATTGCCGCAGGATTTCGTCATCCCCTTGCTGTTTTTGCAGCACCACGCCCTTCTCCGCCAGCATGCGGTCGGTATAAGCCGGATAATAGCCGCGCGCCTGCACGTCGCTGAAAAACAGCGATACCCGCTGCGCCTCTTCGCAGGCCTGTAAATCATCCGGGTGGCAGGTGTTGGGGTAGAGGATCTGGTAGCTGATCATGCAGCCCACCTGAGAGCCGGGAATAATCTGGTGGCACGCCTTGGTCGCCAACGCGCTGGCGACAAATTGGTGGTGCGCCCCCTGGTATTTATCCTGCTCCAGGTGAGGGTGATCCTCTTCGATCACCCCGACGCTGACGTAAGGATGGTGTTTGACACAGTTGATTTCGTTAAAGGTCATCCAGTATTTGACCTTGTGTTTGTAGCGCTCAAAGACCGTGGTGGCGAAGCGCACATAGAAATCGACCAGTTTGCGGTTCGGCCAGCCGCCGTATTCCGTCACCAGACACAGCGGCATTTCATAGTGTGACAGCGAGACAATCGGCTGAATATGGTGTGCCAACAGGGTATCGAGCACCCGATCGTAGAACGCCAGCCCGGCCTCATTCGGCTCGATTTCGTCGCCGCGCGGGAAGATGCGAGTCCAGGCGATAGACATGCGGAAGCATGTGAAGCCCATTTCGGCAAACAGCGCGATATCTTCCTTGTAGTGATAGTAAAAGCCGTTGCCCTTGCGCTTCGGGTAATACTTTTTGCTGTGTGGATCCTGGGCTTGCGCCACCTGCTGATGGGTCATGAACAACCATTGATCCAGCCAGCGTTCCTTGGGCGTCTGGCTATCGAAGGTATACACGTCCGACACCGATAACCCCTTGCCGCCGACGTTCCAAGCACCTTCCAGCTGATTGGCCGCCGTGGCCCCGCCCCACAGAAAATCCGGCGGAAATGCGTTTGATACGCTCATCTTGTTCTCCTCTCCCTCAGGCCGCCGCAACGGTCAATGTCATAAAGGCTTCGCGCGGGTGAACCGCCCCCTGCAACAGCGGCAGCACCTCGCCATAGCATTCCGTATTGGTGACGATCACGATCACACTCGGGTCGATACCCTCTTCCCGTAGCGCGTCAAGATCGAAGCTCACCAGCGGTTCGCCCACCTCCACCATCTGTCCCGGCTGGGCGTGACGGACGAAATGGCGCCCTCCCAACTTGACGGTATCAATGCCGATATGGATCAGCACTTCGGCACCGGTATCGCTTTTGAGCGTCAGCGCGTGGTTGGTATCAAATACCGACTCCAACCGGCCGTTCACCGGCGACAGCAGCTCGCCGTTTTCCGGGTAGATGGCGATGCCTTTGCCGAAGATCTCCTCCGAGAAAACCGGGTCGCTCAGCTCACGCAGCGACATCACCCGCCCGGCCACCGGCGCAAACAGTTGTTCGTTATGGTTGCCCAACACCACCGGCGTGGCGGGGGCGACCGATTGCCCAACCGACGTTGCCGCCGTGGCTGGGGTTTTTTCTTCAAACCCCAGCACGCAGGTCACTACCGCCGCGGTCGTGAAGGAAATCGCCATGCTCGCCAGCGCGTAAAGGAAGGTCGGCCCCACCAGCGCGGGCAAGCCCGGCAACCCGCTCAAGGCGAACGCATAGGTTTTCACGCCGAAAAACATGGCGAAGGAGCCGCCGCAGGCACCGCCGATCAATGCGGCGGCGAACGGACGTTTGAAGCGGATGTTGATGCCGTACATCGCCGGTTCGGTGATGCCCATGGTGGCGGTCAGGCTGGTCGACAGCGCCAGCGACTTGGTTTTCTTGTCGCGGGCACGCAGGAAGACGCCGAACGCTGCGCCGGCCTGCCCCATGTTGGCCACATAGAAAATAATCTTGAAGGGATCGAACCCCATCTTGCTGATGTTGTTGATCATGATGGGGATCAGCACATAGTGCATGCCGGTGATGATAATCATCGACAAGGTACCGCCCAGCACCAGACCCGCGACGATACCCATGTTGTCCACCAGCCAAACGATGCCGGTCGAGAGGTGGTTGCCGACCAGAATACCGAGCGGCCCAATGGCGATCAGCATTACCGGCGCGACGATCAGCAGGGTAAACAACGGGACGAACATGGTTTTCAGCGCGCCGGGCATGATGCGATCGACCCCTCGTTCCACCCAGGACATCAGCCATACCGCCAGCAGGATCGGGATCACCGACGAGGCGTAGGAAACCGGCGACACCGGCAGCCCCAGAAAGGCGATCTCACCGCCGCCCTGGAAGAGCTTCATCAGCGTGGGATGCAGCAGCGTCGCGGCCAGTGCCACCGCCACATACGGGTTGCAGCCAAATTTATGAGCCGCGCTGAACGCCAGCACCAGCGGCATAAAATAGAAGATGCCGTCGCTGATGGCCGACAGTATCAGGTAGGTCTGGTTGGTGGCGGATACCCATTTCAGGGCGATCAGCAGCGACAGAATCCCTTTCAGAATACCGGCCCCGGCAATGGCGGGGATGATCGGGGAGAAGATACTGGAAAACGCCTCCAGCAACGCGGAAACCGGATGACGTGATTTCCCGGCGGCGGGTTTTTCGGGCGCCTGACGCGCCAGCAGCGGGAACTGCTGCACCAGCGCCCGGTAGACGTCGGCGACTTCATTGCCGATGATGACCTGAAACTGCTCGCCGGCAACATTGATACCAATCACGCCGTCTAATGCTTCCAGGCCGTCCCGGTTAATGTGTTGATTATCGTGTACGTAAAAACGCAACCGGGTAATACAGTGAAAAACCTGTTGAATATTTTCCGCCCCGCCAATAAGGGCCACGATATTCTTTGCTGTCTCCTGATAATTCGTGGACATGACAATTCCTCTTTCCAGAAAGAAATCTTACGATTTCGGCAACAACCGCCCGATAATTAGCACGGCGCCTTATTTCCTCTGGGGTTTGCCTGATTGAACAGTAACAAGCCTATTCGGAATGATGTAAACGATGAATAATATTATCGATATGAATGGTCAGATAGAGTTTCTCCGAATTACTCATGACATGATGATAATGGTTGTTAATAAATATGCTGATGGCTTCCACACACCCGAGCGTTTTTTGATAACGCTGTTGCACCATGGTAAAGAGATCGCCATCATCATTTTCCAGCGTCATTCCTTCCACAACGCGCTGGGCAAAAAATTTCAGGTGGGTAATGAACCGATGATAATTACTGCTATTTTCATCCAACGACACCTGAAAATAATATTTTACGATGTTCTGCACCTGATAAATTAATTGCGTAATCTGCCTCATATTGCCGATATCGTCATTCAGTTCGGCATTCACGATATGCAGCGCAATGCTGCACGCCTCATCTTCCGGCAGGCTAACGTGCAGTTTCTCGGCAATCAGCGCCAGCGCCTGGGCTGCCACCGCATATTCCTGCCGGTAGAAACGGCGTACCTCCCAGTGCAGCGGGTTACGGATGACCGTGCCGTCGCGCTGGCAGTTCAGGGCGAATGTCAGATGATCGGCCAGCGTGACATAAATCCCTTCGCTGAGCCGTTGTTGCAGTGTCCGTCGGGCCAATTCCACAATATCGTCGGTTAATTGTAATACCGCCAACGGTACTTCATGCACCAGATCTTTAAATCGGGCTGAGATTGCGTCATCCTGCAGACGGAATATTTTTTCAATCCGGGAATCGTCCACCTCTTCGCCGGTATGAGAATGAAAACCTAATCCGCAACCGGTTAAGATAAGCTCCTGCCCCTGATTATCAATGACGCTGACTACATTATTATTCAGGACCTGAGTTATCCTCATCGCATTTCTCCTGAAAACAAAACGGGCAAAACTTAAATACAGCCAATTAAACCATCATTTGATGGAACATTGTTGCTGCATTTAAGTTTTGCCCGCCGAACGGTAACAAGCCTTATGCAATAACAGGAAATTATCATCCGCTATTTTTTGCGTCAATCTGCGCCGACATCGACACGCTGATTTCTTTATTATTTGTGACCAGCGTATTATTTTTTGACCGCGATAAAATACAGGCAAAAAAAACCTACGCATCCGCGTAGGTTGGTGCAATTTGAATGGTTCAATGTGAAGAACACATCGATTTGTCACCCATCAATACCTCTGGGACTTGTTACTCTAAAGACAGTCGCACTCAATCACGAGGACATAATCGAAAGATAACTCTGCGAAGTGCAACCAACTGTAAAATTTTCAATTCTCAAGTAATAACCTGGTAAATCATCTTGCAGCGCTAGACGTCGCCCTGCTCCACCGTGCGACTGCATCCACTCTCACCCTAAGTTGCGATCGTGCTCTCTTGCGGCCGACGGCCAATTTCGTAACACTTGGCCTGAACACCAGAGATCAGGCGGTATCCCTGTACTGACGCAGCGTCAGGAAAGGCCGCCAACACTTATAACAACGGAAAAAATCAATGCCGACCATCAAGGACGTTGCCCGACTGGCAGGGGTGTCAGTGGCAACCGTATCGCGCGTCATCAATGACTCGCCCAAAGCCAGTGAGCAGGCGCGCCGCGCCGTGCAACAGGCCATGCAGCAGTTGCAGTACCACCCGAACGCCAACGCGCGGGCACTGGCCCAGCAGTCCACCGAAACGCTGGGGCTGGTGGTGGCGGATGTCTCCGACCCTTTTTTCGGCAGTATGGTCAAGGCGGTGGAGCAGGAAGCCTATCGCACCGGCAATTTTCTGTTGATCGGCAACGGCTACCATGTGGCGCACAAAGAGCGGCAGGCTATCGAGCAGTTGCTGCGTCACCGCTGTGCGGCGTTGGTGGTGCACGCTAAAACGCTGCCGGATGAAGAGCTGGCGCAACTGATGGCGCAGACCCCCGGCATGGTGCTGATCAACCGTATTCTGCCGGGATACGAAGCGCGCTGCGTGGCGCTGGACGACCGCTACGGCGCCTGGCTGGCGACTTGTCATCTGATTCGTCAGGGCCATCGCCATATCGGCTTTCTCTGCTCGAACCACCCGATCTCCGACGCCAGCGACCGGCTGCAAGGGTATCGGGACGCACTGGCCGAGCACAATATTGCCTTGGATGAACAGCTGATAGCCTACGGCGAACCGGATGAAACCGGCGGTGAAGAAGCGATGACGGAACTGCTGGTGCGAGGTCGGCCGCTGACCGCCGTCGCCTGCTATAACGACCCCATGGCGGCAGGCGCGCTGGCCGTGCTCAGCGACAACGGCATCGACGTGCCGCGGGACATTTCCCTGATAGGGTTCGACGATGTACTGCTGTCGCGCTACCTCCGCCCAAGACTGACCACCATCCGCTACCCCATCGCCACCATGGCGACACAGGCGGCTCAAATGGCGCTGGCACTGGCTAACAACACGCCAATGGATAACCCCATCAACCTGTTCCACCCAACGCTGGTACGCAGGCATTCGGTTGCAGGGCGTTCGACGCTACTGCATGACGACCAACCACAAGGGGCACCTGAACAGGAATAAACCCAGGCCGTCAGTTGTTGACGACAGACGTCAATGGCTGGTGGTAGATACGCACCGTTTTATCCGGGTACTCCGGCGCATCGCCGATATAGCGCCAGCCGTGTTGTTCGTAGTAACCGCTAAACGTGGCGTACAGGTAGAGGTCGTCAAAACCGGCATTGCGGCTGTATTCCAACACAAAACGCTGTAATTCGCGGCCTAACCCGCGATCGCGCCAGGCCTCATCCACATACAGCGCCGCCAGCCAAGGGGTCAGATCCTGACGGCTGATCAGATCGCAGCGCCACAACCCGACGGTACCCACCAGTTGGCCGGCCTCCAGCGCGACAAACGTCAACGGCAGCGCCTTTTTGTCCATGCTGTGATGCACCACACTGGCGAAGAAATCCCGGCTCAGTCCGTCGCCAAACGCCTGCCATAACCAGTCCGTCACCGGCTGCTCAAACTGCGGATAGTCCGCCAGGAAACCTATCGTTGCCATGTTCTACACTAACTTACCTTGAAAAATAGGAACAGAATCAAAAAGATAGCCATCAAACTCCGGCGCATCGGCATCGGAGATTTCCATCAGCGTATTTTTGACGTTTTCCAGATGTTGCCACATCGACTGCCAGGAACCGGTGACATCGCGGCGACGCAGCGCCGCCAGAATAGCCTGATGATCCGCCAGCCATTTCAACCGGTAGCCGTGGGTGCCCACATGGCTGTAAAGCTGCTGCCAGATGGGGCTTTCATCACGGCAGCTCCAGATATTGCCCACCGTCTCCAGCAGCATTTGGTTTTGCGTGGCGCCGGCAATCTGGAGATGAAAGATTTTGTCGAAGTCGCTGCGATAGTCGTTGGCGGCGATGGCCGCCTGCTCCAGCTCCAGCGTATGGCGCAGTTTTTCAATATCCTGACGGGTCGCCATCCGGGCGGCAAAGGCGGCAATGTTGCTTTCCAGCAATTGACGCGCCTGTAGCATTTCGAACGCGCCGATACGGTTGGTGGCGCTCGGCAACGCATCCTCCGCCGTCGGGACACGCAAGACATAAACCCCCGATCCCTGACGGATATCTACGGTTCCCTCCAGTTCCAACATCAACAGTGCTTCACGCACAATGGTACGGCTAACACCGTATGTTTCGGCGATATTACGCTCCGGAGGCAATCTCGACCCCACGGGGTATTCCCCCATCTGGATTTTCGTCCTCAGGTCGCCACCAATCTCCTGATATTGCTTTCTTTCTTGCAGAACTACGTCCTTCGCCACGATGCCACCCTGAACGGCTGAGAAATTGAACAGCGCACCCCGTCGGGAGCGACGGTCAGCCCGCGCCCCCGACAGTTGCAGCGCGTCAGTTTACCAAACTCAGCGCCTGATCGAGTACCTTGGCACCATTTAACGTGCCGTAAGCCGTGGCATCGATCACCGCGATGGGTACATGGTACGCATCCGTCAGTTTCTTGTTTTCCGCCAGTTTGAAGCGCACCTGCGGCCCGAGCAGCACCGCAATGATATCGTTGCCAAAGGTTTGCAGTTCATCACGCAGGTTCTGTTCGGGAATAGCGTAAATCTGGTATTCCAGCCCGCGGGCTGCCGCCTCCTTCTCCATCTTTGTCACCACCAGAGACGTGGACATCCCTGCCGAGCAGGCCAGTACAATCCGTTTCATGTTGCCCCCTATTTATTTTCATCATCCCGTTCAAATTCCAGTACACCGGCATCGCGCACCCGGCGGAACCAATCCGCCGATTTTTTCGGCCGTCGCTGCCGGTCATGCTCCAGATCGATCTCAATCAATCCGTAACGGTTTTTGAACGCATTCATCGGAGAAACGTTATCGGTAAAGGCCCACAGCATATAGCCCTGACAGTTGGCCCCTTCCTGCCGCGCCCGCAACGTCCAGTACAAATGTTCGGCGATGAAGGCGATACGGTAATCATCCTGTACCACGCCGTCGGCGTCTTTGAACTGGCTTTCGTTTTCGATGCCCATCCCGTTTTCGGCCACAAACCAAGGGATATTGCCGTACTCCTGCTTGATGCGCTGCGCCATGTCGTAAATGATGCGCGGGTTAATCTCCCAACCGCGCGATTTGTTCATGCGGCGGCCGGGCAGTTCAAAGTGTTCATAATAGTAGGCAGGGTGGAATGGCGTGGCGCTGTTCCATGCGCGGCTGGGCGCCTTAACCCGGTGCGGGTAGTACAGATTAATGCCCACTTCGTCGACGGTATTGTTGCGGATGATCGTCAGTTCTTCATCGGTGTAGTCCCAGCGGACTTGGTGTTTTTCCAGCAACGCCACCAGCTCCGGCGGGTACTCGCCCTTAATGGCCGGATCCAAAAATACCCGGTTGTAAAACAGATCATAAATACGCGCCGCGTCCACATCGTGCGGTGCGCTGGAGCGGGGATAGGTCACTTCCGGGTTTAGGATCACCCCGATGCTACCGCCGTGGCGGTGATAGCCTTGCTCGCGGAACAATTGCACCACTTTTGCCGTCGCCAGATTCTTATGGTGATTCCACTGCATCCAGGTATGGGTGTTCTGCTCATAGGGGTAGCGTACCGCATCCAGATAAACGCGGGTCTGCACCACGATCGGCTCGTTAAACGTGAACCAGCGTTTAACCCGGCCCGCATAACGCGCGAATACCGCCGCCGCATACTGTACAAACCACTCCACCACCTGCTTGGACGACCAGCCCTGATACTTCTCGAACAGCACCGCCGGCAGTTCGTAATGCTCAAGGCACAGCATCGGCTCTATCCCCTGACGCAGCATCTCATCGATCAGATTATCGATGTAACCGGCATACTCTTCGTCCACCACGCCGTTCTCGTAGTCGAGCATGAAGCGCGACCAGTTGATAGACGTGCGGTAATGCGTGAGCCCCACCTGTTTCATCAGCGCCACATCTTCGCGGTAGCGGTTGTAGAAATCGGTGGCCACCGCCGGGCCGTAGCCGTCATGCCAGACCTGCCGGTCACGCTGGTACCACAGATCCAGGTAGGAATCCTGCCCCGTTTTTTTACCCGACCACCCTTCGGTCTGCCAGGCGGACGCCGCCGCCCCCAGAATGAACCCTTCCGGAAGGGCTATCGATACCTTACTCATGCCTGTCTCCCTCTGAATCATGCCAGTC
Organism: Musicola keenii; assembly: GCF_014855505.1. NCBI lineage: Bacteria > Pseudomonadati > Pseudomonadota > Gammaproteobacteria > Enterobacterales > Pectobacteriaceae > Musicola > Musicola keenii. The sequence goes on from NZ_JAAWVW010000020.1 coordinate 43,089, forward strand.
GATGACACCCGGCTCCGTTCAGCCCCACCCGCGGCCGGCGGAACCCAGCGCCATAAATCAGATACGCCGTCACGCCGGGGTTCCTCGCCCCCGGCGTGAGCGATATCACCGTGCCGCCGTGGTTGCCGCTTCGGCCTCGGCATCGCGCTGCGCCTGTTCAGCACGGCGCGATGCGACCTTGACGAAGGGCAGATAGATCAACGTCGCGGTAATGATGCACACCACCTGCGTCGCCACTGCGCCCATCGAGCCGGCGGTCGACAGCCAGGCGTTGATCAACGGCGGCGTGGTCCAGGGCACCATCACCACCGCTTTGCCGGCAAACCCCATGCTGGTGGCGATGTAGCCGATGGTGCCGGTCACTAACGGCGTGATGATGAACGGGATCGCCAGAATCGGGTTCAGCATGATCGGCATCCCGAAAATCACCGGTTCATTGATGTTGAAAATGCACGGGCCGAAGGAAATCTTGGCGATCTCTTTCATCTCCCGGCGTTTGGAGGCAATCATCACCGCCAGCAGCAGGCCGATGGTCAGCCCGGAACCGCCGATGCTCATGTACACATCCCAGAACGGCATGGTGATGATATTGGGGATATCGTGCCCCTGCTCGAACGCCGTCATATTGACCGCGATGGCGCCCAACAGCAGCGGCTCGCGGATCGGTTTGATCATCTGGTTGCCGTGAATGCCGATGACCCAGAACAGCTGCGCCACAAACATCAGTACCAGTAAGCCCGGCAGGCTCTGCACCACCGCTTCCAGCGGCTGCTGCACCACCATGTAAATGGCGTCGTACAAGTACATACCGGTGACTTTCTGGAAGGTAAAACCAAAGGTCGCCACCAGCGTAACGGTGATGATCGCCGGGATCAGCGCAGAGAAGGAAGCGGAGACATTAGGCGGCACGCTGTCCGGCATTTTGATGCGCAGTCGATCCATCGATTCCAGTTTGGAGTAAATCTCCACCGAAATAATGGCGATGAACATGCCGAGGAACAGGCTCTTGGTATCGGTGAACTGCCGCGCCAGCACATCCTTCACCGGCAGGGTCTGGCCGTTGATCACCATGTCGATGGTGGTCGGGTTTACCGAAACAAAACAGATGATCGCCAGCAACCCCGGAAACAGGCTGCGCGCCCCGTTAATGCGCCCTAATTCGATCCCGATCAAAAAAACGGCGCCAATGGTCAGAAAATTCAGCGTGGCATAGTTAATACTGCCCATGATGGGCTTGAGCGGCGCCAGAAACGAAAACAGGGCAAAACTTGCCAGACCGTTTTTAGGATCAAGCACCATGTTGGAGATCAGCACGGAGAAAGCGCCGACGATGATCACCGGCATCAGGGTAATGAATGATGCCTTGATCGCCATGATGTATCTCAGGCTATTGAATCGGTTGGCAAACGATCCTAATGCATCGATTGCCTGGTCCTTGAATGACATAACTCCACCTCTTTGATGTACCTGTGTGTTCAGGGGTTGTTGTTATCAGGAGCCGCAGCTCCCGTAGTGGCCGTTACGCGCGGAAGTATGGACAGCAGGTTCAGCGCTCTCGCGTTTGGCATACCAAAAATAAGAACAAGGCGGTTATTTTTCTGTGACATTGTTCTCACATGCCATTATTGGAATTCCAATAGTATCTAAAACGTGATTTTTGGCATACCAAGAGGAGAGTGAGATGGAAATTGATATGGAGCAGACGGTCATGGAACTGCTGATCAACGCCGGCGAAGCGCGATCCAACGCGATGATGGCCATTCAGGCCGCCCGTCAGCAGGAGTGGCAACAGGCGGATGAGCTACTCGGCGCCTCGCAGGATGCGGCCCGCAATGCGCACAAGATCCAAACCCAACTGATCGGTTTGGATGAGGGCGAAGGCAAAGTGCCGGTCAACCTGATTATGGTGCACGCTCAGGATCACTTGATGACCGCCATGCTATGTCGCGATTTGGCAGAAGAGCTCATCCTGCTGCGTCGGGAGCTGTTTCAGCGCCCAAACGCCTGACCGCACCGACAATCCGGAAGCAACGCGGCAGCCACCGTCATATTGTCCGCAGCAAACAGGCTCCGCGGGCAAAGATGAAAAAACGCTCACCGTCTCGTCCCCTTGCTGCCCTTTTCCTGTTCAGGCTCAGGGCCAGGTTGATCCACATCAGCGCCGTGATACATGCTCACCCGCTCAGTCTTATGCAAGCGGCAGGCCATGCCCGAACACGCTATGGTAAAATGATGCCATATCTATAATGTCATTCAGTTAAATGCGCTCGCATCGGGGACGCACGGGGAGAAGCTCCCGCTATGTGGCCTTACTCTTACGGTCGCCTGCCGGCGCCGGGGGTTAACTGACAGGCATTAGCCGGGCCTAGCGCATCACGGCACGCCCGGCCATCTCAACCAATCAAACGGGTGGCTATCCATGATTACCATGCTTGATGTAGCCAAACATGCCAGGGTTTCCAAAGCCACGGTATCGCGAGTGCTGAACGGCACCGGACAAGTGCGGCAAAGCACGCGGGAGGCGGTATTTCGCGCCATGTCGGAACTGGGCTACCGCCCCAACTTTCTGGCGCGTTCGCTGGCGCACCGCAGTTCAAACAGTCTGGGGCTGGTGGTATCCAACTTTGACGGCCCCTACTTCGGCCGGCTGTTGCGCCGGGCGGCGGAGCGTACCGAAGCCAGCGGCAAACACCTGATCGTCACCGACGGTCACGACACCCCGGAGGACGAGCAGCAAGCCGTACAGTTACTGATCGACCGCCGCTGCGACGCCATCGTGCTCTATACCCGTTACATGTCCGACGCCGCACTGATGACGTTGCTGGAACACGCCACTGTCCCGCTGATCGTGCTAAATCGCCAGTTGCCGATGGCGCGGGAACGTTGCGTCTACTTTGAACAGCAGCAGGCGGCCTATCAGGTAGTGGTCTATCTGATCGCACAAGGGCACCGCGATATCGCCTGCATTACCGGGCCTGCCAGCACCCCCACCGCGCAAGCGCGGTTGGCAGGGTACCAGCAGGCGCTGGACGAGCATCGCATTCCGTATGAACCACAGCGCGTCGCCAACGGCGACAGTCTGATCTCCGGCGGCTACCGTGCCGCCCGTGAACTGCTGGCGAACGGCGTCACGTTCAGCGCGCTGTTTTCCTGCAATGACGATATGTGCATCGGCGCCATGAAAGCGTTGACCGAAGCCGGGAAACGGCTGCCGCAGGATGTTTCACTGTTCGGTTTCGACGATGAACCGAGCGCCGCCTACCTGACGCCGTCGTTGTCCACGGTCTATCTGCCGATTGAAGAGATGATCAGCGCCGCGATTACGCAGGCGCTGAAACTGGTGGAAGAAGTACCGGCAGGCCCCATCAAACCGTTCATCGGCGAACTGAAACTGCGCGACTCGGTAGTCCCGGGGCCTTATGCCCGCCGCTAGGACGGGCATGCTCAGGCTTACAACCGTTCCAGCGCCAGCAGTTCGTCGAGCGTTTGGCGACGACGGATCAGGCGCGGTTTGCCCTGTTCGAACAACACTTCCGGCAGCAGCGGACGGCTGTTGTAGTTAGAAGACATCGACGCGCCGTAGGCGCCGGTATCATGAAACACCAGATAGTCGCCGACGCGGGCGTCCGGCAGCGCAAGGGTTTCCACGCCGCCGCCCGCCTGCTGGGTAAACACGTCGCCGGATTCGCACAGCGGGCCGGCGACCACCGTATCGCGACGCGCGGCCGTCGTCAGGTCGCGGCCATCGCCGGCCAGCAGCGTAATATGGTGGTAACTGCCGTACATCGCCGGGCGCATCAGGTCGTTAAACCCGGCGTCTACCAGCACAAAATGACGGTTGCCCATGTCTTTCACCGCCCGTACTTCCGCCACCAGCACGCCGGATTCCGCCACCAGAAAACGCCCCGGTTCGATTTCCAGCGTCACCGCATGGCCCAGATGAGCGGCGATACGTTCCCGCGCCTGATGCCACAGCCCGTAATAGTGGCGGGTATCAATACGCTCGCCGCCGTGGTGATACGGGATAGACAGCCCACCACCGGCGGAAATCGCCGCCAGATCCTGCCCGAAGGCAATCACCTGGTTCACCATCGCGTCGCACACCTGCTCCAAATGGCCATAGTCCACGCCGGAACCGATATGCATGTGAATGCCCACCAGTTTCAGCTGATAACGCTGGATTTCCGCCAGCGCCAGCGGCAAATCGGCATACCAGATGCCGTGTTTGCTGTTTTCGCCGCCGGTGTTGGTCTTCTGGCTATGGCCATGACCGAAACCTGGGTTGACGCGCAGCCACACTGCATGGCCCGGCGACGCCGCACCGAGCTGGCTCAGCATATCCACCGAACCGGCGTTGACCGGGATATTCAGCTCATGCACGCGCTGCAACGTGGCGCGATCCAGCACATCGGCGGTAAACACGATCTCATGGTCGGCGCTACCCGGCACGAATCCGGCCGCCAGTGCACGCTCGATCTCCCCCAGAGAGACCGAATCCACCTTCACGCCCTGCTGACGCATCAGCCGCAGAATATGGATATTGGAACAGGCCTTTTGGGCGAAACGGATGGTATCGAACTGACGCAGCTGTTCGATACGGTCAATGATGGTTTGCGCATCGTAAGCCCACACCGGGCAGCCAAACTCCGCCGGCAACGCCCGCAGGCTTTGCGCGTTCAACGCATGGGAAAGGTCATTCAGATCGTGTGGCATGGAGAGATTACCGGGACATTAATTAAGATGTCGGCATTGTGCTGGCCCGCAGACTATAATTCCAATATCCTTTTTCGCAGACTCTATTCATTTTTGATATGGAATGAACCGCCTATGACCGCCGTCTCCCTGCGCCACATTGAGATTTTTCACGCGGTGATGACCACCGGCAACCTGACGGAAGCCGCCAGCCTGCTTAACACCTCGCAACCCACCGTCAGCCGGGAGTTGGCGCGTTTCGAACATCAGGTACAGATCCCGTTGTTCGAGCGCGTGCGCGGTCGCCTTCATCCTACCGCCCAGGGGTTGCTGCTGTTTGAAGAAGTACAGCGTTCCTATTATGGGCTGGATCGCATCGTCAACGCGGCGGAAGACATCCGCCACTACCGTCAGGCCCAGTTCTCCATCGCCTGCCTGCCGGTGTTCTCCCAGTCGCTGCTACCGGCGGTCTGCCGACCGTTATTGGAAAATTACCCTTCGTTGAATCTGCATATTGTCCCGCAGGAGTCGCCGCTGCTGGAGGAGTGGCTGTCCGCCCAACGCCACGATCTGGGGCTGACCGAAACCATCACCACGCCGGCCGGCACCGAACGGCAGACGCTGATGCAGCTCAATGAAGTGTGCGTATTGCCGACAGGACACCCGCTGGCGGGCAAGCAGACGCTGACGCCGGAGGATTTTCGCGACCAGCCGTTTATCAGCCTCTCCAGCGCCGATAGTTACCGACAGTTGCTGGATCATCTGTTTCAGGAACGTCGGGTCGCCCGGCGCATGGTGGTGGAAACCCACAGCGCCGCGTCAGTCTGCGCCATGGTGCGCGCCGGGGTAGGCGTGTCGATCGTCAACCCATTGACCGCGGTGGATTATGCCGGCGACGGCGTGGTCGTTCGACGCTTGAGTGTCGATGTCCCGTTCACCGTCAGCCTGATCCGCCCGCTGCATCGCCCGGCGTCATCGCTGGTCGAACGGTTCACCGAGCAGCTGGCGCAGTTCGCGGCGGCATTTCCTGCCCGTCTGCAACAGTGTCTGGCTTAGTCATTGCCGGCGGCGTGACGGCGTCCTCCGGGGACGGCGCCTCGCCCTGCGATTCCAGCACACTGTAAGCCAACGCGCAAAACAGCGAGTTGAGCCGCCGCATATCCCCCAGCAGTTCCAGGTGTAGCGAACTGGTTTCCATGCTTTGCGGGTTACGCTGATGCAGCCGCTCTACGTGGGCATAGGCGTAACGTCGGGTACGCAGGTTGAAGCGGTGCTTGGCGCGGCGCAGCAGACGCGCGCTCTCCACATCCCGCGACAAAAACACCGACAGCGACAACCGCAGTTGTTCGTGCAATTGCGTCAGCAGGGTCTCCAGCTCTTTACGTCCCTGCGGCGAAAACTCGCGGCGGGCGGCCACCGATTTTCCCGCCACATCACCGCTCATCCGTTCGATGACATCTCCCGCCTGTTCAAGGTTGAGCGCGGTTTCTATCACTTCCGCCCAGCGACGGGAGTCCACCGCTGACAGATCATCTTTCGGCATACGAGCCAGATAGAGTTTGATGGCGTTGTAGAGCACATCCACGTCGTCATCGAGGCGGCGCACCGCCTTTTCTTCGCGCCCCGCGCCATGGATCAGAAGCCCAAAGTGATGCAGCATCTGCTCCAGCACATCGCCCATGCGCAGCGTCTCGCGCACCGCATTGACCAGCGCCAGCGACGGGCTGTCCAGTACGCCGGCATCCAGATGACGCGGTTTCATGCCGCCTTCCTGCGGCGGCGCATCGGCGATCAGCCGCTGGCATAACCGGGCCATCGGGCCGACAAACGGCAGCATCAGCAGGCAGCGCAGCAGGTTGTAGAACAGATGGAAAAAGATCGTCAGATCTTCTGCTGATAGCGGAAGCTCCGCCAATCGATTCGCCAGCGTCGGGATCCACGGCAGCACCAGCAGGCTCCCCGCCAGTTTGAACAACAACCCGCCCAACGCCACCCGGCGCGCAGCTTCATTCATGGCGCTGCTGTTGATCATCGCCAGCAGCCCGCTGCCGAGGTTAGCGCCGACCACCAGGCACAACGCCACCTGAAAGGAAATCACACCGGACGCGGTCAGTGTGGCGGTCAGCAGCACCGCCGCCAAACTGGAATAGCCGATCACCGCAAACAGCGCGCCCAGCAACGCATCCAGCATGACGTCGCCGGTCAAGGACGAGAACAGTACCTTGACCCCGGCAGCCTGCGTGATGGGGTGCGTGGCCGCGACAATCAGTTGCAGCGCCAGCAAAATCAGCCCCAGGCCGATGCCGACCCGCCCCAACTGCCCGGCGCGGCTGGTCTTGCGACCGAGAAACAGGCTGACGCCGACCACCAGCAACAACGGCGATAGCCAGGAAAGATCGAAGGTCAGTAGGCGCGCCATCAGCGCAGTACCGACGTCTGCGCCTAAAATCGCCACCAACGCCGACGAAAGCCCCACCAGATTCTGGGCGACGAACGACGTCACCAGCAGGGTAGTGGCATTGCTGCTCTGAACCAGTGCGGTGACGCCGACGCCGGACAAAAACGCCAGCCACCGCTGCGCCATGCCATGCCCCAATACCCGCCGTAGCGACGCGCCGAACACACGCATGATGCCGCTGCGTACAATATGGGTGCCCCATACCAGCAACGCCACGGCGGAAAGCAGGTTAAGCAGCGTCAACATCCGGTTCACCTCCCTCGCCGATCAGGCCACTTCGCGCAGCACACTCGCGTCAATCTGCACACCGACGCTGCCGCCGTCCGGGTACAGGCCCGCGACCGATCGGTTAAGCTCATCCACCGACAGTTCGATACCGTTCACCCGCACCCGGTAACGCACCACGTTTCCCAGCAGGCTATGGCTGAGCACCTGGCCCGGCATCCCCTGCTCCGGCGCGCACAGCAGAATCGACTCCGGCCGCAACGCCACTTGCCCGGCATAACGCTCACCGGTCAGGCGCATCGCCTCTTCCGGGCTCAACAGGTTGTAACTGCCGATAAAACTGGCCGCAAACAGGTTGGCGGGCTGGGTGTAGAGCGCTTCGGCATCGCCGTTCTGTACGATTTCGCCTTTGTTCATCAGGACGATACGGTCCGACATGGTCAGTGCTTCTTCCTGATCGTGGGTGACGAATATCGCCGTCAGATTCAGTTCCTGCTGAATGCGGCGAATCTGCTCACGCAGATGCCGGCGGATGCGGGCATCCAGCGCCGACAACGGCTCATCAAGCAGCAGCAGGCGTGGGCGCGTCACGAGCGAACGCGCCAGCGCCACGCGCTGACACTGCCCGCCGGACAGTTGGTGCGGATAACGACGGGCGTATTCCCCCAACTCCACCAGCGCCAGCGCCTCGGCGACACGCTGACGAACCGCCTCCGCCCCCCGTTTTTGCATCTTCAGACCGAATGCCACGTTGCCCTCCACCGTCATGTTGGGAAACAGCGCGTAGTTCTGGAACACCATGCCGATATCGCGCTTCTGCGGCGACAGCGGCACGATGTCGGTGCCCTGCAACAGGATTTGCCCGCTGTCCACCGACGTCAGCCCCGCCAGACAGCGCAACAGTGTGGACTTACCGCAACCACTTGGCCCCAGCAGGGTGACGAACTCCCCTTCGTCCGCTGAAAAATGGATATCGTGAAAAACCCGGGTCGGCCCGTAATGTTTATTGAGATTTTTGACGTCAAGGTAGGCCATATCAGCGTTTCCCTCGGTTCAGGTAATTGGACAACCAGGTGACGAGCAACACCACCAGGAAATAGGAGATCACCAGCGCGCTGGTAAAGTGCCCGCTATCGTTGCGTTTGTTATAGAGGTAGACCTGTAGCGTTTCATAGTTGGTGCCCGCCAGCAGATTGGCGAAGACGAACTCGCCGATCAGGAACGAGAACGACAACAACACCGCGATCATCACGCCCTGACGCAAGTTGGGCAGCACCACCAGCCACGCCGCCCGCCAGGTGCTGGCCCCCAGCAGGTGGGCGGCATCCAGCAGTTCCTGCAAATTGATCGCCTGCATGTTGTTGGCGATGGCGCGATAAATGAACGGCAGCGCGATGGTGAAATAGCAGCCGATCAGGATCCACGGTGTTCCGGTGATCGCCACCGGGCCGGAGGCGTACATTTGCAGCAACCCAACGGAAGAGACCACCGGCGGCACGGAAAATGGCAGCAGGATCAATACGTTCATCAGCGCATCCAGCCGTGGGAACGCCCAGGCGATAACGAACATGGCGGGCAGTACCAATAGCAGCGAAAACAGCAGCGCGCCGAAGCAGATCAGCATCGAGTGGCCGAGGGAGACCAAAAAGCGCGGATCGCGCCACAGTTCCAGAAACCAGCGCAACGTCAAGCCACGCGGCAGAATGGTAGCGCCCCACTCGGTGGCCAGCGCGTAGCCCAGCGTGGCGAGCAGCGGCAACATCAGAATCAGCAGCACCAGCCAGACCACCATCTGGTGGTAACGTTGTTCAAAACGGGACATGGCGCCCTCCGGTCAGGCGGTTAGCAAGCGACAGGTTATCGTGCGACATAGGTATAACTCCGACGCAACAGCCACTGGTGCACTAGGGTGATCAGCGCCATCAACAGCACCAGCAGCATGGAAAGCGCGCTGCCCAGATTGGGATCAAGCGAGATATCGCCGGAAACCAGCGCCGCAATGCGGATCGGCACCACGTTGAAGTTACCGGTGGTCAGCGCGTAGAGGGTGGCATACGCCCCCAGCGCGTTGGCCAGCAGGATCACGAAGGTGCCCAGCAGCGCCGGCATCAGCACCGGAATGCCGATATGCAGCCAATAACGCCAACGACTGGCGCCCAGCAGCGCCGCCGACTCTTGCCACTCGTCGCGCAGGCCGCCGAAAGCCGGATAGAGCAGCAGGATGCCCAGCGGGATCTGGAAATAGGTGTAAATCAGAATCAGGCCGTCCCGCGAATACAGGTTGAAACCGTCAATCAGCCCATAACGCTTCAGCAACAAGGTAAGAAAACCGTTCAAACCCAACATGATTACAAAGGCGAACGCCAGCGGCACCCCGGCGAAATTACTGGTCATGTTGGAAAACGCCATCACGAAACGCTGCACGCCGCCATCACCCAATTGACGCAGCGAATAGCCGCCGACGAGCGCGATGATCAGGCCGTACAAGCTGGACCAGAAAGCAATATCCAGCGAGAAACGGATCGCTTGCAGGTAAAACGGCGAGGTCAGAATATCGACATAATTCGCCAGCCCCCAAGCGCTCTCGGTTTCGCTGTAAAAACTGTTGACCGCAATCCAGAGCAGCGGCGCTATCTGGAACGCGAAGAACACCACAAAGAATGGCAGCAGAATCAATGCCGCCAGCCAGCTTTTTCTCACGCCTCAACCTCCATCCCGGCACCGTTCAGCAACGCCCGGCACCAAGGTTTATCGTGTTTCGCCCCCAGCAGTTGGCACACTGTGCCGCACAGTTCAGTCTGCTGCGGGTTGGCGTCCGACCGCAGCGAAAAACCACAACCGAACACATACAGCGGTACCTGTCGTTCTTCCGGCAGAATACCGCCGTGGGTACGGTCGTCGTTCATGCCGTGATCGGACGTCACCAGCACCTGATACCCCTCTTCCAGCCAGCGCGGCATCCAGTGGGAAAGATAACCGTCTGCCATGCGCGCCCGATTGCGATACTGCGGCGTGGACAGGCCATGGCGGTGGCCGGCGTCGTCGATGTTCATCGGGTGAATCAGCAGAAAGTCCGGCTGATGGCGCAGCCGCAGGCTTTCTGCATCTTCGAACAGATGGGAGTCGGGATAGCTGTCGTCATGGTAGAAGTGGCCAAATTGAATGGGCAGCGCCGGCTCGGCCGTGTGGCGATCCCGCGCGGCGTCGAACGGCGTGCGGTTGTACAGCTCGCTGACCCAATGGTAGGCCGCCGCCGCAGTGGTCAACCCGGCGTCGCGGGCATAGTGGAAAATACTGCGCTCGCGGCTCAGCCGGGCAACGCCGTTGTGCACAATGCCGCTTCGCACCGGAGTAATGCCGGTGAGTATGCACTCATACAACGGGCGCGACAGCGACGGCAGCTCGCACTCTAACTGATAAAGTTGCCCGCGTTCGGCAGCACATTCCGCCTGCAGATAACCCATCGCCTCACGCCCCACCTGGAACGAGAGGCCATCCAGCACGACCAAAATCGTTTTCATCCCGCACTCCAGACCGCAATTACTGCTTCATGTTGATAATGACGTTTTCCTGCCACAGACGCGGCAGCGTCTTGACGGTCTTGTCCCAGGCTTCGCCGTCGGCAATCGGACGGGCGCTCTTGTACTGGGCTTCCGGCAGCAGTTTGGCTTTCACGTCATCCGGCAACGTAATGTGCTGTGCGCGGATCGGGCGGGCGTAACCGCGCGCCAGGTTGATCTGACCAGCGTCGGAGAAGATGTACTCGCGCGCCAGTTTGGCGGCGTTCGGATGCTTAGCGTATTGGTTGATGATGGTGGTGTAGCCAGAAATCACCGAGCCATCGGACGGGATCAGCACTTCAAAGCGATCTTTGTTGATTTTGTCGCGGTAGTTCAGGCCGTTGAAATCCCAGACCACGCCCACCTGTACTTCCCCTTTTTCGATATTGGCGATAGCCGGGTTGGTCAGCCCCAGACGCCCTTCCTTCGCCAATTTGCCGAAAAACGCCAGCGCCGGTTTCAGGTTCTTTTCATCGCCGCCCAGCGCGTAGTTGGCGGCCAGTACGCCGGTGGAAGCCTGAGACGCCGCGCCGACGTCGCCGATAGTGACCACATACTTGCCTTTCAGTAGATCGGCCCAGCTGTGCGGGATCTCTTTCACCTGCTGTTTATCGATGATGAAAGCGATGGAGCCGGTATAGGCCAACGCCCAGTGGCCATCCTTGTCCTTCGCCCAATCCGGCACCTGATCCCAGGTGGTGGGTTTGTAAGGTTGAGTGACGCCTTTCTGTACCGCGATCGGGCCGAAGGCGATCCCCACATCGCCGATATCGGCGCTGGCGTTCTCTTTTTCGGCAGCAAACTTAGCGATTTCCTGTGCCGAAGACATATCCGTGTCGCTGTGTTTCAGGCCGTATTTGGCGGCAAGGTCACTCCAGGTATCTTTCCAGTTGGCCCAGCTGTCCGGCATCCCGACGCTGTTCACTTCGCCCTCGGCGCGGGCGGCTTTCTCCAGCGCGGCCACATCCTGCGCCAGGGTTACAGAGGAAAACAGCGCACTGCTGATTAACACGGAAGACAACAATTTTTTCATCATCATGCTCCAGATTGAGAAAATGTTCGCTATTCTGGTCTAGTCCAGCAATAACCAAGCCAATTCATCACACGGCGATGAAGTTTTTATGTCAGCGTTGTGACAGCGGCGTTTCAGCCGCAGGTCATCCCACGCAGGCAACGGGTTCTCCCGATCAAAAATCCCTGCTATGGTGCAGGCTGCACTAGGTTAAGGCTTTTAGGCGATGACAAAACACCCCACCACCGCCATCACCCAGATTGGCGATGCATTAACGGCACGGATTCGTCAGGGCGAGTTCGCCAGCGGCCGCCTGCCGTCCGAGCGGACGCTCAGCGAGCAGTTTTCCACCACACGCATTACCCTGCGCGAAGCTCTGACGTTGATGGAGTCCCAGGGCATCATCTACCGCGAACTGCGGCGCGGCTGGTTCATCTCGCCGCCGCGGCTTAGCTATAATCCGCTGCACAGAAGTCACTTTCATGAAATGGCGGAAAAGCAGGGGCGTCAGGCGCAGACCGACGTGCTGGACGCGGGCGAGATGCCGGCCAGCGCCGCCATTGCCCGCCACCTGGAGCTGGAAGAAGGGACGGAAATTTATTGCATCCGCCGTCTGCGTCGCCTTGATGGGCGTGCGGTGTTGTATGTGGAGCACTATCTCAATCCGGCCTATTTTCCGGATCTGCTGAATGGCGACCTCACCCAGTCGCTCACCAATTACTACCTGTCGCAATACGGCATTCGCTACGGGCGAGTGCGTTTTACTATGCTGCCCACCCCGTTGCCCGTCGTCGCCGCGCCGGTACTGAAGCTGGCGCCCGGCAGCCCGGCGCTGTTCATTACCCGTATCAACCGCGATCAGTACGATCGCATCATCGATTGTGACTGCGAATACTGGCGTTATGATGCGCTGTATGTGGATGTGGAGGCTTGAATCGAAACCATGACGCTCTCCCCAAAACCGGCAAATCACGTTACTATGTCGCCCCTTTATTGTTAGCCAGCCGTGAGTCCGTATCGCCATGAATCCAACGCCAACCATCCCCGACGGCACGCCCCCTTTCTGGCGCGGCCGCTTTTCCGTCGCCCCTATGCTGGATTGGACCGATCGCCACTGCCGATACTTCCATCGGTTGTTGAGCCACAACGCACTGCTCTACACCGAGATGGTCACTACCGGCGCCATCCTTCACGGTCGAGGCGATTATCTGGCTTACAACGAAGAGGAACATCCGCTGGCGTTACAGTTAGGCGGCAGCGATCCGCAGGCGCTGGCGCAGTGCGCCGAGATAGCGGAACAGCGCGGCTATGACGAAATCAACCTCAACGTCGGCTGCCCATCCGACCGAGTACAAAACGGCCGCTTCGGCGCCTGCCTGATGGCGGAAGCGGAGCTGGTGGCGGACTGCGTGGACGCGATGCGTGGACGGGTTCGCCTTCCGGTCACTGTCAAAACCCGCATCGGTATCGATGATCAGGACAGTTACGATTTCCTGTGCGCTTTTATCCGCACAGTAGCAGAACGCGGCGGCTGCGATACTTTTATCGTCCATGCCCGCAAAGCCTGGCTGTCCGGCCTCAGTCCCAAAGAAAACCGCGAGATTCCGCCGCTGGACTACCCGCGCGTTTATCAGCTAAAGCGCGATTTCCCCGCGCTGACCATCGCCATCAACGGCGGCATCAAAACGCTGGAACAAGCGCAACAGCATTTGCAGCACCTCGATGGCGTCATGGTCGGCCGCGAAGCCTATCAAAATCCCGGCTTGCTGGCGCAGGTTGACAGCCGACTGTTCGGCGTTACCACGTCCGCCCCTGATCTGTTCGCCGTCGTCGACGCCATGTATCCGTATATCGAGCGCGAACTGAGCCGGGGCGCACAGCTCGGCCATATCACCCGTCATATGCTGGGCCTGTTTCAGGGCCTACCCGGCGCACGCCAGTGGCGCCGCTTCCTGAGTGAAAACGCCCACCGTCCCGGCGCCGATATTTCCGTCGTGGAACAGGCGCTGACCCGGGTGCAACGACCATAACCGTTATTGCCAACTGTTGGTGATTTTCGCCACTTCCTGGTCAGGCACTTAGATTATCTGGCTTTAAAATCAATAAATTAGCCAAAGCATGAACTGGCACGCTTCTTGTTAACTGTCTAATAGAGGGTGGCACAACGCCGCCCGGCACACGCCACAGGAGCCTGCCATGTTTGAAATTCTGTTCGTTATCGGATTTTTTGTCGTACTGGTCATCACTGGCATTTCGCTGCTGGGGGTGATAGTGGCGCTGGCGATAGCCACGGCAGCTATGCTGTTGGGAGGATTTGTCGCTCTGGTCTTCAAACTACTCCCCTGGCTGTTGCTGGCGTTGGCGGTGGCCTGGATTTGGCGAGCGACGCAACAACCGACCGACCGCTACCACAGATAACCGAACATCCTGTGGTAAATCACGCCATTGGCTGCACAGTGTTTGGTCTGAATACCGAAACTGTGCGCCAGTAAAGATTTTTTTCTTCAGTAGGCTGTTATTCTCGACGGGAATCAATGGTACGACGTTGATTCCCTCTATGATTTCATCAATACCACGGAATAAAAACAACGTCATACAATGACAACGTCCATGGTGTTCAACCGCTGTACCCTACAATACGGCCGATGAAAATACCGCTGTAGCAACGCCTCCCGTCAGGGAGGCGTTTGTTTTTTACAGCCCTGGAATCAACAGGCTGGAACCGTGCGTTTGGCGGCTTTCCAAGGCCTGGTGGGCAGCTTGCGCGTCTTCCAGCGCAAATTTCTGGCTATCCGGCACCTCTACGTTGATCGCACCGCTGGCGATCAGCGCGAACAGCTCTTTGCTGGCTTGTTCCAACTCCTGACGGTTAGTGATATAGCTGAACAATGACGGCCGGGTCACGTAGAGTGACCCTTTCTGATTCAAGATCCCCAAATTCACGCCCGTTACCGGCCCGGAGGCATTACCGAAGCTGACCATCAGCCCGCGGCGTTTCAGGCAGTTCAACGACGCCTCCCAGGTATCCTTACCGACCGAGTCATACACTACTGACACCTTTTCTTCGTGGGTCAGCTCCAGTACACGCTGGGCAATATCTTCAGTACGGTAATTGATGGTCGCCCAGGCACCGGCTTGCCGGGCTATTTCTGCTTTACCGGCCGTACCGACGGAACCGATCAGTTTTGCGCCCAGCGCTCTTGCCCACTGGCAGGCAATCAGCCCGACGCCCCCGGCTGCGGCATGAAACAGAAACGTCTCGCCCGGCTTGATTTCATACGTCTGACGCAACAGGTAGTACACCGTCAACCCTTTCAGAAACGAAGCCGCCGCCTGTTCAAAGCTGATATCGTCCGGCAGTAACGCCACTTTCTCTTCCGGCACGTTATGCCGTTCACTGTAAGCCCCCAATGCAGACTGGGCATAAACCACGCGGTCGCCCACCTTCACATGTTTGACGCTAGCCCCCACCTTGATCACGACCCCGGCAGCCTCAGTGCCCAGCCCCGAAGGCAATGATGGCGGGGAATAGAGACCGGAACGGAAATAGGTGTCGATATAATTGATGCCGATAGCACGGTTTTCCACCTGGACTTCATTCAGGCTGGGGTCGCGTGGCGTAAAGTCCACATATTCCAATACCCCCGGGCCGCCGTGCGCGCTGAACTGAATACGCTTGGCCATGCTTTTCTCCTCATTATTCTCATCTTGAGCTGGTGGTTATCGTTACCAGGCTCGGTGTCATTCATATACAATGCCCACACCTCAAAAGGTAAATCAACCAGTAAAAGAACAGGTTTCATGGCAGAAAAAAAACCAACCAATAAACCGGCGGATACCCGGGATCGTCAACTCGAAGGGTTAAAACTTCCCCCTCATTCACTGGAGGCGGAACAGTCGGTATTGGGGGGACTGATGCTCGATAACGAGCGCTGGGACAATGTCGCCGAGCGCGTTGTCGCCGCAGACTTCTTCAACCGCGCCCATCGCTTGATCTTCAACGAAATGCAGCGTCTGCTGGAGATGAGCAAACCCATCGACCTGATCACGCTGTCAGAGTCATTAGAACAGAAGGGGGAACTGGACTCTGCCGGCGGTTTCGCCTATCTGGCTGAATTAGCGAAGAATACCCCCAGCGCGGCCAATATCGGCGCGTATGCCGATATCGTGCGGGAACGCGCAGTGGTGCGAGAGATGATCGCCGTTGCCAATGAAATTGCCGACGCCGGTTACGATCCGCAGGGGCGTAGCAGCGAAGACCTCCTTGATCTGGCTGAATCCCGCGTATTCCAGATCGCCGAAAATCGCGCCAGCAAAGATGAAGGGCCAAAAAGCATCGACCGTATCCTGGAAGATACCGTCTCCCGCATCGAACAGCTTTATCAGCGCCCGCATGATGGCGTGACCGGCGTCTCCAGCGGTTATCAGGATCTGGACAAAAAGACCGCCGGACTGCAGAAATCGGATTTAATCATTGTGGCGGCACGTCCCTCCATGGGGAAAACCACCTTCGCCATGAACCTGTGCGAAAACGCCGCCATGACCCAGGAAAAACCGGTGCTGATCTTCAGCCTGGAAATGCCCGGCGAACAGATCATGATGCGTATGCTGGCCTCGCTCTCGCGCGTGGATCAGACCCGCATCCGTACCGGCCAGCTCGACGACGAAGACTGGGCGCGCATTTCCAGCACCATGGGGTTGCTGCTGGAAAAACGCAATATGTACATCGACGACTCCTCCGGCCTGACGCCGACCGAAGTACGCTCCCGCGCGCGCCGCGTTTTCCGTGAAAACGACGGCCTGAGCCTGATCATGATCGACTACCTGCAATTGATGCGGGTACCGTCGCTGTCAGACAACCGTACGCTGGAAATCGCTGAAATCTCTCGTTCGCTCAAAGCGTTGGCAAAAGAATTGCAAGTGCCTGTCATCGCGCTGTCCCAGCTCAACCGCAGCCTGGAACAGCGTGCAGATAAACGTCCGGTCAACTCGGATCTGCGTGAATCCGGCTCTATTGAGCAGGACGCCGACCTGATCATGTTTATCTACCGTGATGAGGTTTATCACGAGAACAGCGATCTGAAAGGCATCGCTGAAATCATTATAGGGAAACAGCGTAACGGGCCGATTGGCACAGTACGCCTGACCTTTAACGGGCAGTGGTCGCGCTTCGATAACTATGCCGGCCCACAATACGATGATGAATAAACGCATTAAGGATTAAGAATGAAAACGGCAACCGCCGTCGTCGATCGCAGCGCTTTGCGCCATAATCTGCAGCTCATCCGACAGATGGCGCCGCAAAGCCGCCTGATCGCCATAGTGAAAGCCAACGCCTACGGGCACGGTGCGCTGGAAGCCGCCCGTGTCTTCTCCGACGCCGACGGTTACGGCGTATCCCGTCTCAGCGAAGCCCTCGCCTTGCGCGCCGGCGGCATCACCAAGCCCATTCTACTGTTGGAAGGTTTCTTCTCCACCGACGAGCTGCCGTTACTGGCTGAACACCAGCTGGAAACCGCAGTCCACTGCGTGGAACAACTGGCCGCATTGGAACAGGCAACGCTGCCGCATCCGCTAAAAGTGTGGATGAAACTGGATACCGGTATGCATCGCCTCGGCGTATTGCCGGCACACGCCGAGGCCTTCTATGCCCGTCTGAGCAGCTGCGCGAATGTCGTGCAGCCGGTGAACGTGATGAGCCACTTTTGCCGTGCCGACGAACCGGAGCTCGACACGACCCGACGCCAGCTCGACTGTTTCGACGCTTTCACGCGCGGTAAACCAGGCGCCCAATCCATCGCGGCGTCCGGCGGCATCCTGCTGTGGCCGGAAGCGCACCGCGACCAGATTCGCCCCGGCATCATTCTGTACGGTGTGTCGCCGTTGGGGCACGGCGACGCCGGGCAATGGCAGCTCAAACCCGCCATGACGCTGACCTCTCACCTGATCGCCGTGCGTGAACACCATGCCGGCGAACCGGTCGGATACGGCAGTACCTGGAGCAGCACGCGCGACACCCGACTGGGCGTCGTGGCCATGGGCTATGGCGACGGCTACCCCCGCGGTGCCCGCAGTGGTACGCCAGTGTGGATTAACGGCCGTGAAGTCCCGCTGGTCGGCCGGGTGTCGATGGATATGCTTACCGTCGATCTGGGGCCAGACGCCGGCGATCGGGTCGGTGACGAAGTGATCCTATGGGGCGGCCCGCTACCAGTGGAAAACGTGGCGGCACACAACGACATCAGCGCCTATGAGCTGATCACTCGTCTGACCGCCCGCACCCGGGTGGAATATATCGGCTGACGCTTCTCCATCGACAAAAAAACCCGGTCGAGCCTACGCTCCACCGGGTTTTTTTATTCTCTCGATACAGCAATGGCGTCAGTTATTACACCATCACCTAGCGAATCATTTGTACAGTTCGGCTACGCCACGCAGCTGTTCGCTACCGGTCGCAGAGATAATGCGATAAGACTTGGCGCCGGCCGCATCGGCCTGAACAGCCAGTTGGGACTGCAATTCTCCCAAACTGCGGGCGGATGCGGAAACGGTACCGACGCGATTTGCCTGAGCGCTCTGGACTTCTGTCGCGGCCAGCGTAGTGAAAGACAGGGTAGACAGGACAACCGCAGCAGCAACTAATTTGATAGAGTTCATGATTTTTTCCTTCACTTCTCGTTTATAAGGAGGCGTGATTGCCTTCGATGTGAAGAAGAATAGCGCTATGACAGCGTTGTTAAAATCTAGTTAATTTGCCGCATGAACTCAAAAAAATTGAATAAAAAAAGGCACCAAAAGATAAGTAAAAGCTATCCAATGGTGCGCAATGACGGTTGATTATCCCAAAATATACCGTTAACTATATTTCTTTACATCGATTTACGATGTAAAAATCGAATTTTATTCAGATAGAGCGATCCATTGCGAAATTATATTCCGATACTCTCCGTTCGACTTGGATAAATGTAGCCATTGATCCACATACAGCTTCCAGTTCATGTCGTCGCGCGGCAGCATGTAGGCTTTCTCACCATATTGCAGCGGCGAGGACGGGTTGACTGCGCACAACTGCGGGTAGCGTTTCTGCTGGAACAACGCTTCTGATGCATCGGTAATCATCACGTCCGCCTGCTTGTCCACCAGTTGCTGGAAAATCGTCACATTGTCATGCAGCATCAGGTGAGCATTAGGCAAATAGGCGTGGACAAAAGCCTCGTTGGTGCCACCTGCCGGCTCAATCACCCGCACCGACGGCTGATTAACCTGCGCCACTGTCCGGTACTTATCTTTATCTTCACAACGCACCAGAGGGATTTTGCCATCCACGTCTAACGTGCTGGAGAAAAAGGCTTTTTTCTGACGCTCCAGCGTCACGGAAATCCCACCCATGGCGATATCGCACTTTCCGGACTGAAAATCCGGCATCAGGGTCTTCCAGCTGGTTTTTACCCACGCCACGTTGACTCCCAGGCTTTTCGCCAGGGATCGTGCCATAGAAATATCGATCCCTTCGTAATCACCATCGGCACGCTGCGACGTATACGGCTTATAGTCGCCGGTGGTACACACTTTCAGTACCCCCTGTTCCTGTACCTGATCAAGATGAGATGCGGCGTTGGCACTGCCGGCTCCTCCCAATAACAAAATGAATAAAAAATGTTTTCTCATCATAAGATCCTTGTCATTAACGCCAGCCCGGCAAAAGCGTCACTGTAGCATGTCCCTTCCTGCCCCGGCACGGCTTAAGAGCGCCGGATAATATCGTCTGTCATCCAGGCGGCGATAAAGATTAATAGACTGAATATGTTGGAAATATCCCCCGACGCACCGCTCACGAACCACGCGAATTTATCGCTGCCATCGTTTAGTCCGTGCATGTAATGACTGAATATTGCATGCCCTCTTTCTGCCCTCCTGATAACGCATCGAAACACGCCCAAAGTGTGCAAGTGTTCGCTTTCGCGTCATCAACGTCTTTCGCAAGAAAGCTCGCCACAGGCTTCCGACAGCCCCAAAAGCTGCTAGTCTGTAGCCTTTGTTTTTTCCTTAGCCGGGTAATGGACATGTACAACATCGACGATTTTGATCTAAAAATTCTTATGCTATTACAGGCAAATGGGCGCTTAACGAATCAGGAACTCAGCGCCTTGGTGGGGTTGTCCGCCTCACAGTGTTCACGCCGCCGCATCGCGCTGGAGCAAGCGCAGTTGATCCTCGGCTATCACGCGCGTTTAGCGCCGGACGCCGTCGGCCTCGAAGTGCTGGGGCTAATAGAAGTTCGTCTCATCAATCATACGCAGGAGTGCGTGGATGGGTTCCATCAGATGCTGGGGCAGGAAAGTGCGATTATCGACGCATATAAAACCACCGGTGATGCGGATTACCTGCTGAAAGTCGCGGTGGCTGACCTACATGGACTGAGCGCGCTTATCAGCCAGATTCTGGCGCGTAACAAAAGCGTGGCGCACCTGAAAACATCGGTAGTGCTGAACCGGCTGAAAGAGAATGGTCTGATGATGCCGATGTCCAGCACGCTCTGATTCAGTGCATGAATTGCCTCATGATGGTGCACATCACAACATGATGCACGCATGTTATGAATAAAAATCACATGAATCAGTCCAAAAAACACAAAAATATGCGTATTCCGTGCAATTAAATGTTCGCAATGTTTCAATAAGTTAGCGTTATCTCTGATTAAAAAACGAGAAGACCCGCGTTGGGTTCAACCCAGCTGGTGCGCTTTTTGCTTGAAAACACAGGTGTTCTTCGATGTTGAGTGTTTTTTTCATGGATAACGTTATCTCCACAGACAATATTTCCCACACACGGCTGGAAGATGCTCTGGCGCTGTTGATCGGTACGTTGATGGTGTCATTCGGCGTGGTCATGCTTAAACAGTCGGGTGCGCTGACCGGCGGCACGGCAGGCATGGCGTTTTTGCTGCATTACGTTACGCACGTTTCATTCGGCGCCGCCTTCTTCCTGATAAACCTGCCATTCTATTATCTGGCCATCCGCCGCATGGGTTGGCCATTCACCCTTAAAACCTTCTGCGCCGTAGGCATGGTGTCATTGTTTTCCGATCTGCACCCAATGTTTGTCCACATGGATCGTCTGCAACCCGTCTACGCCACGTTGTTCGGGAACATCATCATGGGCCTGGGGTTCATCGTGCTGTTTCGTCACCGCGCCAGCCTGGGCGGTGTGAACATTTTGGCGCTTTACTTACAGGATAAAAGCGGAATTCGCGCCGGAAAACTGATGATGGCGGTAGATGTAACCATTGTGTTGGCTTCCTTGTTCGTGGTAAGCATACCGATGCTGATCGCTTCCGTGTTAGGCGCCGCCGTGCTGAACCTGATTATCGCCATGAATCACCGCCCCGGACGTTACACCGCGTAAAGCGATCGCCCGTGCGAACAGCCCATTACTTTATATCTCAGGAGAGTCAAGATCGTGTTCCAGAATGTCGAAGCCTATGCCGGCGACCCTATCCTGTCCCTGATGGAGAAATTCAAACAGGACCCGCGTACCGACAAGGTTAACCTCAGCATCGGGCTGTATTACGACGGGCAAGGCGTTATTCCGCAGTTGCAGGCCGTTGCGGCCGCAGAAGCGCAAATGCAGGCCGAACCACATCACGCCTCGGTCTATCTACCGATGGAAGGGTTGCAAAGCTACCGCAACGCGATCCAGCACCTGCTATTCGGTGAACACCACCCGGCGCTGACCGCAGGACGCATCGCCTCCATTCAGACGTTGGGCGGCTCCGGCGCGTTGAAAATAGGTGCTGACTTCCTCAAACGTTATTTCCCGGATTCCGAGGTATGGGTGAGCGACCCAACCTGGGAAAACCACATTGCGATTTTTGCCGGCGCCGGTTTCAAGGTGCATACCTATCCTTATTTCGACGCCCAAACGCTGGGAGTGAATATCGAAGGGATGATCGACGCACTCCGGCAGTTGCCGACGCGCAGCATCGTGCTGCTGCATCCGTGCTGCCATAATCCGACCGGCTCCGACTTGACCCATGCCGAGTGGGATCGCGTCATTGAAGTGCTGATTAGCCGCGAACTGATCCCATTCCTGGATATCGCCTACCAGGGTTTCGGCGGCGGTATGGATGATGATGCTTATGCCATCCGCGCCATCGCTGGCTCAGGCTTGCCGGCATTGGTCAGCAACTCGTTTTCCAAGATTTTCTCGCTGTATGGCGAGCGCGTTGGTGGGTTATCCGTCGTGTGCGAAGACAGCGATGCCGCCGCCCGCGTACTGGGCCAATTGAAGGCTACCGTGCGCCGGAACTACTCCAGCCCGCCGAACTTCGGGGCACAGATTGTATCGCGGGTACTGAACGACGCGGCACTCAACGCCAGTTGGAAAGCGGAAGTCGAAGCCATGCGAGTACGCATCCAGGAAATGCGCCAAACGCTGGTTAACACATTGAAAAAGGCCTTGCCGGAACGTAATTTCGATTATCTGTTGACCCAGCGCGGCATGTTCAGCTATACCGGCTTCAGCCCGGAGCAGGTCGATCGCCTGCGTGAAGAGTTCGGCGTTTATCTGATTGCCAGCGGCCGGGTCTGCATGGCGGGTCTGAATCACGACAACGTTCAGCGCGTCGCCGACGCTTTCGCTGCTGTACAGTAATTTCGTTGGTCAATCCTCGTCCCCCGCCGGTTTCTGGTCGGGGGATTTTTTTGCCTTTGTACTCTCTCCCATCGATCCTTCTGGCGTTGCTACGCTGCTGAGTTGGCAGTTTAGAAAGAGAACGTCTTCAGGTAGTTTGTCAGCATTATGTTCACTGCCGCATAAGCAATTTAGAACGGTCGAAGTAAAGATCGGAGGCGACTCGCGCGGATGGGCAGGTTAAAGCGTTTAAATCGACACAGGCGCAATATGAGAATATTGAGACCGCTCTGGCGGCTTGCAACGCGTCAACCTGAAGCAGGCTGAAAATGGGGCCTTGCGGCCCCGTCAGGATTTAAAACGACGTCCAGTCGTTGGCATCTGATGCAGATGTGCGTTTTTCCCTAAACGACGCCGACGGCGTCGCCAGTAATACCTGCGGCGCTGGCTGATACGTCTGCGGCTGGCGTTTCTCGCCTTGTTCCATCAAGCGAAATGCGCTGACAGCTTCCGACAACATCGCTGCCTGCGATTGGAGGGAAACCGCCGCCGACGCCGATTCCTCCACCAGCGCGGCGTTTTGCTGCGTGGTGGCGTCAATCTGCCCGACTGCCAGATTGACCTGGTTGATACCATCACTTTGTTCGTGGCTGGCCTGAGAAATCTCGTTGATAATGCTATGTACATCATGCACATAGCCGGATAGCCCTGCCATCGACTCTTCCGCTGTATCGACCAACTGCATCCCTTCCTGAATCTTGCTGACGGAGTCGTCAATCAATTCCTTAATCTCTTTGGCGGCGGTCGCGCTACGCTGCGCCAGCGAGCGCACCTCGCCAGCGACCACGGCGAAACCACGCCCTTGTTCGCCGGCACGCGCCGCTTCCACCGCCGCGTTCAACGCCAATATATTGGTCTGAAACGCAATCCCATCAATCACGCCGATAATCTCCGCCATACGCTGCGATGCATCGCGGATCCCCCGCATTTTATGGGTTACAGCCGACATCACTTCACCGCTGTGCTTCGCAGATGTCGACGCACGATCAGCAATAGACGTCGCCTGCTGAGTGTTTTCCGCCGTGTTTTTGATGGTGGAGGCCAGTTCCTCCATTGAAGACGCCGTCTGTTCCAGCGATCTGGCCTGCTCTTCAGTACGGGATGACAAATCCTGATTACCCGCCGCAATCTGCGACGCAGCGGAGGAAATAGCCTCGGCGCCGTCACGAACCTGGCCGACGATCTGACGCAGGCTGTCATTCATATGATTAAGCGCCTGTAACAGCCGCCCAGTTTCATCCTTGCGGCGGGTATCGATACGAGAGGTTAAATCCCCTTTCGCCACGCGATCCGCCACCTGCAATGCCTGATTAATCGGCGACGTTACGCTGCGGGTTATCGCCCAGGCGATCCACGCGCCAAACACAAATCCCCCGCCCAACATAGCCAGCAACACCAGACGGATATTGTTGTAAGACACAGCCATCGTATCGACCGTGTTCACCATTTTCTGGTTCTGATGCTCAACCAATTGGTGCAGCGCCTGGCTGTAATCCCGCTGAATCGGGCCGAGACGATCGGTAAACTCGCTCAACGCCTCCTCCCATCTGTTGGTTTTTATCAGCGATATCATGCGTTGTCCGGACGCCAGAAATAACTCTCGAACGTGGTGAATATCCCCGAGGATCTTCTTCGCCTGGCTATCGTTCTGGGCGTCGGCCGCCTTTTCCAACTTATCGAGCAACCGACTGATTTCTTTGGAAATAGGTGGTATCTGATTAATAACGGCACTGATCTTGTCGTCGCCATTCACCAGCAACAAACTCTGGAACACCCGCACGCCGTCATTGACGTTATTGATAAGAGCATTGGCATCCACCGTTTGGGGATAAATTTCCTTTACTATATCTTTGGTATTCTCATGAAAGCTGGACAGCTTCATCATGGAAAGCACACCAACAACAAACAGCATAATCGCCAGGGTGGAAAATCCAGCCCCTAATCGATAACCAATCCGCCAGTCAGATAATCGCATATTTAGGTTCCTTACCCCATCTTAAGAATAAAACTCCAATGAAGAACGATTTTTGCAGGAGATAACAGAGATAAATCCGCAAAGATACAGAGTAATATTTTATCGTTATGCCGCATTGCTATCAGCAATGTAACGTAGCCGGAAAATACCTTTATTGTCGAGTCACTGCGGAATCGCCGACGCCAGCGCGTCAGGCGAACAACACTGTCATTCCACTGTGTCGAAAATAAGGCATACAAAAATAAGGAGATAAATGCCGAACAATCTCCTCACTTCCCATGTATCTTCCGTTTACAGTATCAGTCTGCCCACTCCTGGCAATATTATCGGTTAATCGATGTGTCATCTTGATTATTCTATTGTTCAGTAACGTTTAAAAAACAAACAATAAAAACGAAAAGCTATCAATAGACAATTTATCTATCGGTCACAGCTACCGACATTGATCATTTTATGATTTAAAATCAAATAGATAATTATGATATGCGTTTCATAATGCAGTGTTGACTAT
>NZ_JAAWVW010000021.1:0-54513 GCF_014855505.1 Musicola keenii
GTAAGGTTGATAATGCCGAGGGCCTGTGAAAGTTCCATTAAAAAGGGTCCATGTGAAGACATGAACCCTTTTTACATCAGCCACCGGATCGGTCAACCGATCCTTAAACGATCGGCATTAGCCTATCGGCTCCCTCTTTTTGTTTTCAAATCGATACCCGTAATAACTTACAGACTTTCCGTAAAAGTACGGGTGATAACGTCACGCTGCTGTTCCGGCGTCAGTGAATTGAAACGGACGGCATAACCGGATACGCGAATAGTCAACTGAGGATACTTTTCCGGGTGCTTTACTGCATCTTCCAGCGTTTCACGACGCAGAACATTAACGTTCAGATGCTGTCCTCCTTCAACGCGAACCTGCGGCTTCACTTCGAGCGGAACTTCGCGGTATTCGAATTGGCCCAGATCGCTGACGGCGATTACCTGATCTTCGCTAAAACCAGATTTTGCACAAACACAACGCGCCTGGGATTTTTCGTCATCCAGCAACCAAAAAGAATTAACCAGGGCGTTGTTGTTTGCTTTAGTGATTTGAATACCTGTAATCATAAGGCCTCCGTGGGCAGCATCGTTTTGCCTAAAAGAAAAGGGCCGCACCCTGCAACAAACGCCAATATTCATTAACATCAGCATTAACGCGGCCAGATTTGTTCTCTTATATACCAGCCCATTGATGGGCAATCCTTGATTTAAATCAATTTTAAAAAATCAAAACAAGGGCCATTGAGCATAAATAATTGTTTCACATCAATTTTACCCAGAACAATTAATTAAATATTTTTTGTAAATTTTCAATTTTTTTTGCATTGCAACAATGACTTCGGCAAATCAGACACCTTCAGGTTTTACCTGCAGTGCAAGGGACGGTAAGCTACTCGCCTTTAATCAGCTCCTCTTCTTTGAACATGTAAAAGGCACATGATGGCAACTTCCCTGACCTGGCACGATGTGTTGGCACAAGAGAAACAGCAACCTTATTTCGCCCAAACAATGACGTTCGTTCACCAAGAACGAGCCGCAGGCAAAGTGATTTATCCTCCACAGAAAGACGTCTTCAATGCATTCCGCTTTACAGAGTTTCACGCGGTGAAGGTCGTCATTCTTGGCCAGGATCCCTATCACGGCCCAAATCAGGCACACGGGCTGTCTTTCTCGGTGCGTCCCGGCGTACCGGCCCCCCCATCGCTGGTCAATATCTATAAGGAACTTGCCAACGATATCCCCGGCTTCACCATTCCCGCTCACGGTTTCCTGCAAAGTTGGGCGCAACAAGGGGTATTACTGCTCAATACCGTGTTGACGGTAGAAGCAGGGAAAGCACACTCGCATGCCAATCTTGGGTGGGAAACCTTTACCGATAAGGTCATTGAGACACTGAATGCGCATCGTGAAGGCGTCGTGTTTTTACTATGGGGTTCACACGCGCAGAAAAAAGGCAGCATTATCGACCCTAAACGCCACCATGTGTTGAAAGCACCTCACCCCTCCCCACTTTCCGCCCACCGTGGTTTTTTAGGATGCAGGCATTTCTCAAAAGCCAATGCCTTGTTGGAACAACAGGGAGATACACCGATAGATTGGACTCCTCAATTACCGGAAAGGGAATAACGGCGTCAGCCATTGTCCCCTTCGTCGGATCAATGGCTGATATCGTTAGATATTCTGCAGACAACGCGACGCAAGGATTAAGGATTAAGGATTAAGGATTAAGGATTAAGGAGACGACATGAAGTATTACGGAAGAATTTGGTGGAGCTAAGCGGGATCGAACCGCTGACCTCTTGCATGCCATGCAAGCGCTCTCCCAGCTGAGCTATAGCCCCACACCTGGGTCAACCCATGAAACATCCAAACAGTGCGCTGTTTGGTGGAGCTAAGCGGGATCGAACCGCTGACCTCTTGCATGCCATGCAAGCGCTCTCCCAGCTGAGCTATAGCCCCGTTTCATACGCTGTATCGTGTGAACGGGGCGGATAATATGCAACGCTATCCGTGCTGTCAACGCCAAAATCAATTTCCCTGACCGAACGCTGAAAAAGCCGTCAAAACCAGCTGATAAGACCATCGGCTCCACAGATATCAACCAGATTAACGTCATTTGTCATCACTCACGGCAAAACTGATTTTTCGATTACTTTATGAGTAAAAAGTCTTTTTGATTATCGGTAAAACATCAACAATACATTTTCCTTATTACTATGGAGTGCCTTGAAGTGAAAGATGCAACCATCGCCCTACACCATGGTTTTCGCGCCGACCCCGTCACCAAAGCCGTAGCCGTACCGATTTACCAGAACGTCGCATTTGAATTCGATAACGCGCAGCATGGCGCAGACCTGTTCAATCTTGAGGTTCCAGGCAATATTTACACCCGCATCATGAACCCGACCAACGATGTGCTGGAACAACGTCTCGCAGCGCTGGAGGGCGGTATCGCCGCATTGGTGGTTTCAGCCGGTAGTGCGGCCATTGCCTATGCGATTCAGACGCTGACCCGTCAGGGAGATAACATCGTTTCCACGCCTCAGCTTTATGGCGGCACCTATACGCTATTCGCCCACATGCTGCCCAGTTTCGGCGTCGAAGTCCGTTTCGCCAGCGATGATTCTCCCGACGCTATCGAAAAGCTGATTGATGACAAAACTCGGCTGGTTTATTGCGAAAGCATCGGCAACCCAGCGGGGAATATTGTAGATTTGGAAGGGTTTGCGAACGTCGCCCACCGCCATGGGATTCCGCTGGTTGTGGATAACACCGTGGCATCTCCGGTACTGTGTAAACCCATCCAGTTTGGCGCTGACATTGTGGTTCACTCCATCACCAAATATGTCGGGGGGCATGGCAATTCGTTGGGCGGCGTCATTGTCGATGCCGGCACCTTCCCCTGGCAGCAGTACCCGGAAAAATTCCCCGGGTTGAATCACCCTGAGCCGGCTTACCACGGTGTGGTCTACACAGAGACATTCGGCTCCGCTGCCTTTATCGCCAGAGCGCGCACTGTACCATTGCGCAACACCGGCGCAGCATTATCACCCACGAATGCCTTCCTGCTTCTGCAAGGGCTGGAAACGCTGTCGCTACGCATGGAGCGGCATGTAGAAAATGCCCGTAAAGTTGCTGAATATCTGCAATCACATCCCAAGGTCGGCTGGGTGAGCTATGCCGGGCTGCCCGATCATGCACATTACGCGCTGGCTCAAAAGTATATGAAGGGTACCCCCTCAGCGATCCTCTCTTTCGGGTTGAAAGAGGGTTATGAAGCGGGCGTCCGTTTCTACGATGCGCTCAACATATTCAAACGGCTGGTAAATATTGGCGATGCGAAATCGCTGGCCTGCCACCCAGCCTCAACGACACATAGACAGATGACGGAAGAAGAACAAGCCAAGGCGGGAGTAAAACCGGAGATGATTCGGTTATCCGTCGGCATAGAAGCAATAGAGGATTTGCTGGACGACCTTGAACAGGCGCTGAATGCCTGACGCCATTAGACAAAAAACCCTGGCAAGCCAGGGTTCTCATGCGCATTCGACAGCAAATTACTGCGCCTGTGCCTCACGCTCAGCGATAAAAGCAAGCGCCCGATCTATGCGCGTCAGTGAGCGGGCCTGACCAACCGCATGCACGGTTGCGTCTACAGCCGGAGACTGACCGATACCTGTCACCGCGACGCGCAACGGCATGCCGACTTTCCCCATACCTTGCTGTAGTTCATCAGCCGTTCCCTGAATCGCATGATGAATATTTTCCACCGTCCAATCCGTGATAGCCGCAAGCTTGACGCGCACCAACTCCAACGGCTGGCGGGCAACCGGTCGTAGGTGTTTTTTGGCCGCATCGGCATCAAACTCGTCGAACTCCTCATAGAAGTAACGACATGAAGCGGCAATTTCCTTCAGCGTCTTGCAACGTTCGCCCAGCAGCGTCACCAACTCGCTCAATTGTGGGCCGCAGCGAGTATCAATCCCTGCCTGCTCTATATGCCAGGAAAGGTGAGTCGCCACATACTCAGGTGCCAAATGGTTAATGTAATGATGGTTCAGCCACAACAATTTTTCGGTATTAAATGCACTGGCGGATTTGCTGACCGCATCCAGAGAGAACAATTGCTTCATCTCGTCGATAGAGAAAATTTCCTGATCACCGTGGGCCCATCCCAAACGCACCAGATAATTGAGCAACGCCTCCGGCAGATAGCCGTCATCACGGTATTGCATCACACCAACAGCGCCATGACGTTTGGACAATTTTTTACCGTCGTCGCCCAGAATCATAGATACATGTGCATATTCCGGCACCGGAGCGCCTAATGCCTTCAGGATATTAATCTGCCGCGGCGTGTTGTTGATATGGTCTTCCCCACGAATCACATGTGTGATTTCCATATCCCAGTCATCAATAACCACACAGAAGTTATAAGTGGGTGAACCATCAGTGCGACGAATAATCAGATCATCCAATTCCTGATTGCTGAACTCGATCGGGCCGCGAATAGTGTCATTAAACACGACGGAACCATCTTGTGGATTACGAAAGCGCACGACATGCGGCTCATCTGCGGCATGATGTTCATGAGAATCGCGGCAACACCCGTCATAGCGCGGCTTTTCACCTTTCGCCATCTGATCTTCACGCAGCGTTTCCAAGCGCTCTTTGGAGCAATAACATTTATATGCCGTACCATTCTCCAGCATTTGATCGATAACCGCGTTATAGCGATCAAAACGCTTGGTTTGATAATACGGACCTTCATCCCAATTCAGGTTCAGCCAATTCATACCATCCATGATGGCGTCAATGGCTTCCTTGGTTGAGCGCTCCAAATCGGTATCTTCAATACGCAATACAAACTCACCACCGTGACTACGGGCGAATAACCAGGAATAGAGCGCAGTACGCGCACCGCCGACATGAAGATAACCAGTAGGACTTGGCGCAAAACGTGTTTTGATTTTCATTGGGATTACAGCCTTATTACGTAACGGCTATCAATAATATCCGGTACGGGGTTACGAAAAAGTGGGCAATATTCTACCACTCTACCTTGAATCCTCAACGCCATAACAACGCCGCGAGGCCTGTTGCAACAGCAAAACGTGCAAGAATTCAACGACAACGCATACAAACACGGCATTTCGCCTAATTTTACGACGAACAGTGATTTTCATCTGAAAAAGCGTTGACTCACTTTGAACTATCCCTATAATGCGACTCCACACAGCGAGGGTGATTAGCTCAGCTGGGAGAGCACCTCCCTTACAAGGAGGGGGTCGGCGGTTCGATCCCGTCATCACCCACCACTTAAACAACTTTGTGAGAGTGTCCCGCTGTGAAGAATTCAAGTTGATATGTGGGTGATTAGCTCAGCTGGGAGAGCACCTCCCTTACAAGGAGGGGGTCGGCGGTTCGATCCCGTCATCACCCACCACATATCGCCAGCGCCTTGAATCTTGAATTAGAAGTGGGTGATTAGCTCAGCTGGGAGAGCACCTCCCTTACAAGGAGGGGGTCGGCGGTTCGATCCCGTCATCACCCACCACTTCTATGGGTCGTTAGCTCAGTCGGTAGAGCAGTTGACTTTTAATCAATTGGTCGCAGGTTCGAATCCTGCACGACCCACCAATTAAATGCTTTTCATCATCATTTCTTATCGCCCATCATCAAGCCGTCAACGTCATTACGCCTATTATTCATTTTATTTTAAATATATTGCCGGATTCAGCGCTGCTATTGGATTGACGGTGTTTTATATCGTCGGGAAGAAGGATATTTCACCTTCCCATCAAATTCTTGTACCGTACAAATTGCCATGCTGGCAGAAAAAATAGCGCGAAATACCTCCTTCAATCTCCGAAAACACAGTCCATACACCATTGAAAATCGGTTCCCTCTCCGCTTCAGCGACGATCCTGACCAGAAAGCCCCAGAAAAACGACTGTTTAGCCAATAGGCTTTTATTTATTGCTCCGCGCCTGTAAAGCAAATTTTTTGACGAGGTATGTCAAATGTATTTGTTTTTTATTCCGTAGTGAAAC
Organism: Musicola keenii; assembly: GCF_014855505.1. Taxonomy (NCBI): domain Bacteria; kingdom Pseudomonadati; phylum Pseudomonadota; class Gammaproteobacteria; order Enterobacterales; family Pectobacteriaceae; genus Musicola; species Musicola keenii. Next base: position 6,038 of record NZ_JAAWVW010000021.1, read on the forward strand.
TAAGACACTAGCGCCGTACGCAGAACCATTGTCCACAAAGGAAACCATGATGATCGTCAAGGCAAACAAATTTTTTACAGGTTTAACCCATCATCCTGACGCCGGCAAATTGCTACTGCGTCTGACTGTCGGTATCTTGCTGCTATTTCATGGAGTGGCAAAAATCGAGAATGGCGTGGGCTGGATTGCCGGCATGCTGGCCAAACAAGGGCTGCCGGGCTTTATCGCCTACGGTGCTTATATTGGTGAAATCATTGCGCCGGTGCTGATTATTCTGGGTCTCTTTACCCGCATTTCCGCCGCCGTGGTTGCCTTTAATCTGTTGATCGCCACCTTACTGGTGACGCTGGGTAAATTCTTCACCATCACCAACGTCGGCGCATGGGGGCTTGAAGGCGAAGCCTTCTACTTCCTGTGCAGCCTGGTCATCATGCTGCTGGGCAGCGGTCGTTATTCCGTCGCGTCCAACGATGACTATCGCTAAGTTACCCCACTGGTTTTAACGCATAAAAAAACGCCTTTTCAGGCGTTTTTTTATATCTCAAATTTCCCAGTCATAATTATAGCGCTTCGGTCTGAATTGCAGCGTATCACCGCGGCTCAATCCAGACAGCACGTCATCATCATGGGCAATTTCCGCCTCGATAAATTCACTCTGCCCCTCGATTTTCAGCACGACACGCGTCAACGCGCCAAGGGGACGGATATCCTTCACGACCACAGGTTGGAAATCCGCCTGAATCTGCCGAGACAGTAATACCTCATGCGGCCGGAACTGGATCATCTTCTCCCCTCCACCTACCACCAAACGGTTACTATCTCCCAGGAAGCTATAGACAAACTCGCTGGCCGGATGGTTATAAACCTCATACGGCGTCCCGATCTGTTCAATAACGCCTTTATTCATCAGCACGATGCGATCCGCCACTTCCATCGCCTCTTCCTGATCGTGCGTGACAAACACCGACGTCAGGTTGATCTCTTCATGCAATCGGGACAACCAGCGACGCAGTTCCTTGCGCACTTTGGCATCCAGCGCGCCGAAAGGCTCATCCAACAGCAGAATTCGGGGTTCGACAATCAGTGCACGCGCCAGCGCAATACGCTGGCGTTGCCCGCCGGATAATTGCTCCGGATAGCGATCCGCCAGCCAGTCCAACTGCACCATGTTAAGCAGCTCATGGACTTTGACGTCGATCTCGCGCTTCGAAGGGCGTATAGCCTTCGGTTTCATACGCAAACCAAACGCCACATTGTCGAAGACCGTCATATGTCGGAACAACGCATAATGTTGAAAAACGAACCCGACATTGCGATCACGGACATCGTGAACGGAAACATCCTCACCGTGGAACACAATGTTGCCGGTATCCGGTTTTTCCAAACCGGCGATAATGCGCAGCAACGTTGTTTTACCGCACCCGGAAGGGCCAAGCAGCGCGACAAGCTCGCCGCTTTGAATCGCCAGATTGATCTCATTCAATGCCCGAAACTGACCAAACTGCTTATTAATATTGTGAACCTCAATGCTCATTTTTGGTCAGCTCCCGTTGTTCCTCAAATTGTTTTGTCAAACGCATTTCACTCCACTGGCGCAGCAGCAATACCAACAACGACATCACCAGTAGCAGAATCGCCACACTGAAAGCGGCCACAATATTGTATTCGTTGTACAGAATTTCGATGTGCAGCGGCAACGTGTTGGTCAGGCCGCGAATATGCCCCGACACCACAGATACTGCGCCGAATTCTCCCATAGCGCGCGCCGTACACAGCACCACGCCATACACCAATGCCCATTTCACGTTGGGCAAAGTGATATGCCAAAACATCTGCCACCCATTGGCTCCCAACAAACGAGCCGCTTCTTCTTCCTGGCTCCCTTGCTGTTCCATCAGTGGGATCAACTCGCGCGCCACATACGGCAAAGTCACGAAAATTGTTGCCAATACAATGCCGGGCACCGCGTACACGACTTCCAGATGATGCGCAGTCAGGAACGGATACAGTTTACTCTGGGCACCGAACAGCAATACATACATCAGGCCGGTGACGACCGGAGAGACTGAAAACGGCAGATCCAACAACGCCAGCAGTAACGATTTGCCGCGAAACTCAAATTTCGTGACACACCAGGCAACCGCCAGCCCGAAGATCATGTTGAGCGGCACAGAGATCACTGTCGCCAACAATGTCAGTCTGAGCGCAGACAGCGCATCCGGCTCGACAATCGCCGACCAGAAAGCGCCGATGCCTTTGTGCAACCCCTGTGTTACCACCATCAGCAACGGCAGAACAAGAATCAGGAAAAAGACGATCCAAGCCAACGACACCAGAATATAAAACGCTGCCGGACGTCTGCCGGAGGCAGAACGCGCACTGATCGGCACAGAAATGCTTTGATCCATGGTCATCCTTTACAACCTGGGTTGAATACGACGCTGCAGCAAATTTATCAGCAACAACATAATGAACGAGACCACCAGCATGAAGACGCCGATGCCGGTCGCGCCCTTGTAATCGTATTGATCCAATTTGGAGACGATCAATAACGGCAGAATTTCAGTCTTGAACGGAATATTGCCAGCGATGAACACCACTGAACCGTACTCCCCGACGCCGCGAGCGAACGCCAACGCAAAACCGGTAAGCCAGGCTGGCAGGATCGCCGGCAACAACACATGGCGAAATGCCTGCAACGGGTTAGCCCCCAAACAGGCGGCGGCTTCTTCAATTTCTTTGGGGATATCCGCCAGTACCGGCTGCAACGTCCTTACCACGAACGGTAACGTCACGAAGATCAGCGCCAACGTGATCCCCAGGCTGGTATAAGCAATACGAAACGGAAACAGCGAACCAATTAGCCCGGTCGGCGCGTACAGGGATGTCAACGCAATACCGGCCACCGCGGTTGGCAACGCGAAAGGCATATCGATCATGGCATCAATGATTTTACGGCCCGGAAAGCGGTATCTCACCAATACCCATGCCAGCAGAGTGCCCAGAATACCGTTGATAAAAGCCGCCGCCAGTGCGGAGCCGAAGGACAGTTGAAGGGAAACCAACACCTGTCGGCTGGAGATAAGCTGCCAGAACTGGGGAAATGTCAGCTGACTGGCATACAGCAACATCATCGCCATCGGGATCAGCACGACAAGCGCCAAATAGGACAGGCTGAACCCCAGCGTTAAACCAAAACCGGGAATAACCGGCAACATTCTTCTCGACATAAAGCGCCTTTCACCACTACACAGGGCCGACATGCCATGCATGGCATCCAGCGTGACAAAACCGTCCCGATGAGGACGGTTTCAGCAATCCATCAATACGTTATTTATTGATCTGTTTGAAAATAGCGTCGAAGACACCGCCATCATCGAAGAATTTAGGCTGAGCCTGCTTCCAACCGCCAAACTCGCCGTCGATCGTCACCAGTTTCACCGGAGCAAACTGGGATTTAAACTCTTCCGCCACCTTGGCATTACGTGGACGATAGAAGTTTTTCGCGATAATACGTTGAGCCTCTTCGCTATAGAGATAATCCAGGTAGGCTTCCGCCTGTTTACGCGTACCTTTACGTTCCACCACGGCATCCACAACCGCGACCGGCGGTTCCGCCAGAATGGAAATAGAAGGCGTGACGATTTCCAGCTGATCGCCCCCCTGCTCCTGCAGCGACAGGTAAGCTTCGTTTTCCCAGGCAATCAACACATCACCCAACTGGCGTTGCACGAAGCTGATGGTCGCGCCACGCGCGCCGGTATCCAGCACCGGAGCATGCTTGTAAAGCTCAGTCACGAACGTCAACGCACTGTCGTCCGTACCGCCCGGCAAGTGCTTCGCATATGCCCAGGCCGCCAGAAAATTCCAACGCGCACCGCCGGAGGTTTTCGGGTTTGGTGTAATCACCTGTACATCCGGTTTGATCAAATCCCCCCAGTCCTTGATGTGCTTCGGGTTTCCTTTGCGCACCAGAAAGACGATGGCCGAGGTATAAGGCGTACTATTTTCCGGCAGACGCGCCTGCCATTTCGGATCGATCAGCTGCTGATTAAGGTTGAGCGCATCAATATCACCCGCCAACGCCAACGTCACCACATCGGCCTGCAGGCCGTCGATAACCGAGCGTGCCTGTTTACCTGACCCGCCATGCGAATTCCTGATGGTGATATCTTCACCCGTGGTCGCTTTCCAATGTTTGATAAACGCCGCGTTGTATTGCTGATACAGCTCACGGGTCGGATCATAAGAAACATTCAACAGTTCCGTAGCGGCAGAAGCTATTCCGGAAAACAGCAGGGCGGCGGTAGCCAGCGATACTCCCAGACGGCGCATAGACATGAATCCTCACTCCCTAAAAATAGTCATTAATACGATCCGCCCTGACCGCAGGCAGTTAGGCAACCGCGCGCCAGAGAACCGTAACGAGTCATGAATGTCATCGACAACTGACGTTGGCCCGCGATGGGCCGCCGCCGGTTTTTAACTATGGAAGGGACAATAGTGGATAAGGGGGGGAGGACAAAAATACCCTTTAGGGATAATTTATGCAGTCTCGTTATATTGTCATGGCGTTAACCATCATTTTAAATCTAAAAATACGTCGTTAGGGCCATTCACGGCGGGAATAAAATCGCCGCCATGTCCCCATCAGAAGAGGATTGCGCTATGCTGCGCCCCATCGAGACGCATCATGAACTGGATTACTGGTCTTCATCCAATTGCAGCGCGATATACAGCAACAGACGATCATCAAAACTGCTCAAATCCAGACCCGTTAGCTCCGAAATGCGATTGAGACGATACTCCAATGTATTACGGTGAATAAACAATGCCTTGGCCGTAGCCCCCGGCTGAACATTCTGCCGAAACCAGGCATTCAGCGTCCGGCGCAGCAAACCATTGCTATCCATTGCCTTTAGACGCGCCAGCGGGCGCACCAACTCGTTGGCCTGCCAACCGCCGCGCAGGCTGTCGAGCAGTACGGGCAACATCAAATCCTGATAAAAGTAACTACGCTGCGTCGGCATTCGTTGCTTACCGACGCTCATGGTAGTACGTGCAGTACGATAAGAACGGGCGATACTGCCTGGGCCGGAGAAATAGTTCCCCAGCGCCACTCTGACGCGCAAACGGCTACTCTCTTCCATGCGCGAGAGCAGCGTATCCACGCGACGACGATGGTCTTCCGCATCCCAGCGGCCGTGGCTGGTCAACGCGGGCTTCAGCACCACCATTTCCGTCAACGATACAATGGCGATCAGATTGTTCCGTTCCGGTGTCGTCAACAACGTCTGCAGTTGCTGCAGTTCCGCCATAGCGCTATCTACGCCCAGTTGCCCGCTGTCCACTTCCACCACCGCTACCACACGCGGCTGATTCAGATCAATTCCCAGCCGCTGCGCCCATTCCATCAGCGCCGGGGACAATTCATCAGTACGAATCAGGTTCAGCACCAGCTCCTCGCGCAGACGGCTGTCTTGTGCCAGCATGTGCAGCAATCTGGCCTGCTCCAGCATCATCTCCGCAGTCATGCATACCAGTTCGCCATACTGACGCAATTGACCGGGATTACCGGTCAAACCGATGACCCCGACAATCTCGCCATCAATGCGCAACGGCAGGTTGACGCCGGGCCGTACCCCTTGCAGGTGGCGGGCTACCGCTTCGTCAATATCCACCACGCGGCCTTGCGACAATGCCAATAGCGCCCCTTCATGCAATTCCCCAATACGCTCTCTGTCACCGCTACCGATGATGCGCCCTCTTGCATCCATCACATTGATATTGCTATCAATAATCTGCATGGTTCGCGCAACGATATCCTGCGCCAGTTTGGCATTTAGATGGTAGGACGCCATTTCAACCTCAGGAAAGACAGAGACATTTGCACCAGCATAACGTTGTGAATTCCCTCACACATTATGCAAATGCATGAAAACTGGTGTATCGCATAGGATTTGTGGATGAAATCACAAAATAATTGGGAGAACCGGCTGACCGCCGTAGAAAGCAGCTATGTCGGTCAGGCCGCTGGCCCAAGCCTACTCTAAAAGCAAGCCGGGGGAGAGCGATCCCCCGGCAATCCTCCTCGCCTCTCGGTGGTCAAGCGGCAGGCATTCGGCAAATTCAAGTCGATTTATTGAATCAACAGATAAAGTACCGTATCGCCACGACGAATATTCAACGCCAGCACCGGCGGTTTACTGTCAATAATTTTGCGCAGTTCACCAATATTTTCGACAGGCTGTTGATTAACCCCAAGAATGACGTCATCCGGCTTCAGACCAATACGCGCCGCAGCAGAGCCCGGTTTCACCTGGTCGACCCGCACGCCTTTTTGACCGTTGACCTGAGTATTACTCAGTTCGGCCCCTTCAATGGCTGAATTCAGATTTCCCGAAGCCACCTGCGTTTGCGCGCTCTGCTGTAGAGTGACATTCACCGTCACGGGTTTACCATCGCGAATTAACCCCAGCGACAGCGAACTGCCCACCGGCAGAGAGCCGACCTGAGCCCGTAGCGCGGCGAAGCTGCTTATCGCTTTGCCGTTAAGAGAAACAATGACATCCCCGGCTTTGATCCCGGCTTTCGCCGCCGCGGAATTCGGCTGTACCTGGCTGACGAATGCACCGCGCTGAGTATCCAGTTTCATGGCTTTGGAGAGATCGGCGTTCAATTCGGTGCCCAGAATACCCAGTTCACCGCGTTTCACCTCGCCGTATTCCACAATCTGATTGACCAGATTCTTCACAATGTTGCTGGGGATGGCGAAACCGATGCCGACATTACCGCCGCTCGGCGCCAGGATTGCGGTATTCAAACCAATCAGTTCACCATTCAGATTGACCAACGCCCCGCCGGAGTTGCCCCGGTTGATGGCGGCATCCGTCTGAATGAAATCCTCATAGTTTTCAATATTCAGGCCACTGCGACCCAAGGCGGAAATGATGCCGGACGTCGCGGTTTCGCCCAGCCCGTAAGGGTTGCCGATCGCGACCGCATAATCGCCGACGCGCAGTTGATCGGAATCGGCGATATGAATCGCCGTTAGATTGCTGAAATCCTGCAACTGAATCAACGCAACATCCGAGCGCGGATCCTTACCGATCACCTTGGCGTCATACTTACGGCCATCGTTCAGGCGTACCTGGATCTTATCCGCATTATCCACCACATGGTTATTGGTCACGACATAGCCTTTAGCTGCATTGATGATCACCCCGGCGCCCAGCGCCTGAAACGCTTGCTGCGGCGCATCATTCCCCTCCTCATCGTCGCCCTGGCACATCGGCGAGGATTGGAAAGGCGAGCCCTCCTGGCAGAACGGCGAATTTTCACCGAAGAACGGCTGCAACTGCGGCGGCACATTCGCGCGTTTAGCCGCCGCCGTATGTCCATCGACGTAGACATTCACCACGGAGGGCATCACCCGCTCCAGCATCGGTGCCAAACTGGGCAGTTGCGTACTGGAGGAAGAAACCGATTCCGCCGCAGCGGCAGGCAGCGTACCGACAGCCATCGCCAGACTCAGCGCCAGCGCGCTCAACATCAATGATTTTCTTTTCATCGCAATATGTCTCACATTCAGTCAACCGGTAAATATCGGGCGACGCTCGCCTGACGCCGTGTTTATCGTCAGGCGTCAACCGCAGGCCGACAGAGTGGAAATAGCCCACCCGCGCTTCACCCGGAAAGTCGTACTGTATGGACTCACTATGCGCAGTGGAGTTCACCTTCCGCAAGGCAGTGAAGCGTAAGTAAATATTGTCCGAATTTACAAAACTCGCCACGTTTTGCAGCCGCGCGTTGGGCCACACGCCGGGCCACGACACACCTTGTTTTGTGTGCCGACAACCGCGTTAAAAGGCGGTATCGGCGATGCAATAATGACAAAACGCCGTCTAGTCCGCCGCCATCAGCCGACGGTACTCATCGTAAGCGTAGAGGTCGGTCATACCGCTGATGTAATCCAGAATCAGGCGGGCGCGGTAGTAGTATTCCCAGACTTCTTGCTCTGCCGCCGACAGCCTCGCCGTGCCTTCGGTCGCTTCGCAATAGGCCAGGCAGTGTTTGCGCGACAGTTTGTGATAAAGGCGGGTTTCTATGGGGTAGCCGCGGTGCGATTCCTCCGCCACCAGTTTGCGGAAATCCTCATACGGCATGTTCAACAGCGGAGAGTAAATATCCAGCAAGCCGCCAATCACCCGGTATCCTTGCAGTTCCAACTGCTCGACTTCGTGGTGATTAAATACATGTTTCACTGCGACTTCTTTAAAAACCTTTAATAATCTGTTGTGCGGCCCGTCATCTTCCAGCAGGGACTGATTAAAACTGCCGTCAAAAATGGCCGGCAGATTACGGATAAAACGCTGCGCGGCATGGGGCACCAGACTCGCTACGGTATTGACGCGCAAATTCATGAAGAACTGATCGTTTTCGCTGCGCCAGCGGCGACGCGACATCGACTCGAAAGCGCGGCCGATGGTATCGCTGAATAGATCGCCCGGTTTAACATCGCCCCAAACGGCACACATAAACTGGTAGAGACGATCGACAGAGACGATGTCTTTCTCCACCGCATCCTCCAGATCCGCGATGCAATAGGAGATGTCATCCGCCGCTTCCATGATGTAGGTCAGTGGGAAACGCTGATACTCCCCCATATTCAGTTCGCGTCGCAGTGTTCTCACAAACGGCTCTTCCGCCAGATAAAAGCCCGGTTTTTTCATCAGGTAACGATAAGCGGCGGGTACGTCGTCCTGCCAATAGGCCGGCCGGGTGTATTTGAGAATACAGCCGACCTGGGCATAGGTCAGATTCAGTTTCAGCAAGGTATGCACCAACCGAATCGCCTGGGCATTGCCTTCGAAATGGCTGAGATCCTGGCGAATGCGCAATCGAAGCCGGTTCAATTCTTCCTGGCCCGAGCGCAATTGCAGACAGGGCACCTGACAGGCATCCTCCCGGCCGGTATCGGAATGAGCGAACACCGGGTCAAGACGTTGTGTGAACCAGTTATTCAATGCGGCTTCGCCAAAGTGGCCGAACGGCGGATTACCGATATCGTGCATCAGGCAAGCCATCTCCACCAGGCTCTCGAACGGCGTTTCAAACCGCGCCAGTCCCAGCGTCTGAAGTTGGCCGGATTTGCGCAGGCGTTTCATCACCTCCTTGACGATATAGCGCCCCACCTGCTGCACCTCCATCGAATGCGTCAAACGGGAACGCACCGCGGCATTACGCTCCAGCGGGAAGACCTGCGTTTTCTGCTGTAACCGCCGGATGGCGGCGGAGTTGATGATGCGCCCCCGGTCGCTTTCAAACTGGCGAGTAATATCGTCTTCATTCTCGGCGCTAATCGGTTGACTGAACGGACGCTGAAAACTGATCTTCCGCGAAAAATCGATATCAGACATATTTGTTCTCCATCCCATGCTGTGCCTGCGTCATCGCTCCCCCTTCGTCCATCCTGTCGCCGCGTTCTCGCCGCCGCACCAGCCATGATAGACTAGCCGCCATGACACTCCTGTTCTTTCTGGCAAATCTGTGGGGAACCTTATGAAAGTTGGCATTATTGGCGCGATGGAGCAAGAAGTAATCCTGCTGCGGGATCAGATTCAGAACCGCCAGACCTTCCAGCGTGCAGGCTGCGAAATTTACAGCGGCCAGTTGCACGGCGTGGACGTAGCCGTATTGAAATCCGGCATCGGTAAAGTTGCCGCCGCATTAGGTACTACGCTGCTGCTTGAACACGTCCAGCCGGATGTGGTGATCAACACCGGCTCTGCCGGCGGTCTGGCGTCATCGCTGAACGTCGGCGATATCGTGGTTTCCGATGAAGTGCGCTATCACGACGCCGACGTAACCGCCTTCGGGTATGCGCCGGGGCAAATGGCCGGTTGCCCGGCCGCTTTTACCGCCGATGCTGGCCTAATTACACTGGCCCGGCAGTCCATCGCCAGTCTCAAACTGAATGCCGTGAGCGGGCTAGTAGTCAGCGGCGATGCCTTCATCAACGGCAAGGAACCGCTGGCTCGCATTCGTCAGACGTTCCCGCAGGCGATAGCCGTTGAGATGGAAGCCACCGCCATCGGCCATGTCTGCCACCAGTTTGGCGTACCTTTCGTGGTCGTGCGCGCCATATCCGATGTCGCCGATCAGGAATCTCATCTCAGCTTCGACGAATTTCTGGCCACCGCCGCACAGCAATCCACCCAGATGGTGGAACACATGCTGCAATCGCTGGCGCAGCCTCGCTAAATCGCCGTCGAATATGTCTTCGCCATACCGACGCCGTCGTTTCTCTGTATTGATACTGCTGATGCTGTGGTGGTGGTCGCCCGGACAGGCGTCCACCCTCGCTCAGCGGGTGGTCAGTCTGGCGCCGCACGCCACCGAAATGGCTTACGCCGCGGGACTCGGCGCGCAGTTGGTTGGGGTCAGCGCCTGGTCGGATTATCCCGACGCCGCAAAGCATATTGAGCAGGTGGCGAACTGGCAAGGCATCAACATTGAACGCATTCTGGCCTTGAAACCAGATCTGATTCTGGCCTGGCGCGGCGGTAACGCCCAGCGGCCGCTGGAACAACTGGCGGCCTTCGGTATACCGATCGTTTATCTCGACCCGACGACGCTGGAGGATATTCCACGCCAGTTGGATCAACTGGCGGCCTACAGCCCGCACCCTGAGATGGCCAAACAATCGGCTCAGTCGTTCCGGGCACAGTGGCAGGCGCTGGCGCAGCGTTATGCCGCCACCCCGCCGTTGCGGGTATTTCTGCAGTTCGGCACCCAACCGCTGTTCACCTCATCCCGCGCCACATTACAAAGCCAGATTGTAGCCCTGTGCGGCGGCGAGAATATTTTTGCCGATAGCACCGTCTCCTGGCCGCAAGTCAGCCGCGAACAGGTGATTCGCCGTCAGCCGCAGGCCATTGTGATCGGCGCGCCTGTGGATGTGGATATCGAGGGAAAAACGCGCGCATTCTGGCAGCCGGCGCTGGATGTCCGGGTGATTGCGCTAAACGCAGATGAGTTCAGTCGTCCCGGCCCCAGACTGATGCTGGCGGCTAAACAACTGTGTGACAAATTGGCGGTGATACCGCGCTAACACCATGCTGATTTTCACAATAAAAAACCCGTGCGCCCTGAAGGACACGGGTTTTTATTGCAAGACATCAACCGTCAAACGCTGAATGACGAACCACAACCACAGGTTGTTTTAGCGTTAGGGTTATGGACGACAAACCGGGCCCCCTCCAGCCCTTCCGTATAATCCACTGAACCGCCGAGCAGATATTGCAGGCTCATCGGATCCACCACCAGCGACACACCCTGTTTCTCAATGGTCATGTCCCCGTCGTTCACTTTGTCGTCGAACGTAAAACCATACTGGAAACCGCTGCAACCGCCGCCGGTGATATACACCCGGAGTTTCAGTTCTGGATTTTCTTCATCAGCAATCAGGAGTTTCACCTTATTCGCCGCCGCATCGGTAAACTGCAGAGGCAATGCTACATCGTCGCTCATTTCACTTACTCCCAGCCAAATATTGGGCCATACGTTGTCAGCCCCTGTTATATTGTCTCATTATCCACCACCCCTCCAGCGCGTTCAAGGCTTGCCCGATGCTGCCGCGGCGTCAGCCTCCATCTGCCGTTGCAACGTGCGGGCCAAAATCGACGAATACAGCGGTTTACCGCCCAGAAACTGCGCCACCAGCGTAGCGCCGAGGCAAGTAATGATCATCGGTAGAATCAACTGATAGTTATCCGTCATTTCCAGCACCAGTACGATGCCGGTCAACGGCGCACGCACCGAGGCGGCGAATAACGCCCCCATCCCAGCGACGGCGAAGGTTCCAGCGCTCAATCCATAATCGGGGAACACATGGCCGCACGTCATGCCGAAAGCGGCGCCCAACAACGTTCCCAGCGACAACATGGGCGCGAAAATGCCACCCGGCGCGCCGGAGCTAAAACAGAGCAGCGTCATGCCGACTCGCGCAACAAAAATCGCCAACAGCGTGGCAATGCCGTATTGCCCGGCGGCTGCGGCCGGGATCAGCGCAAAACCGCCGCCAGTCGCCTCACTGAATGCCAATGTCAATAAACCGGACACGCCCCCGACCAACGCGCCAATCATCAAAAAACGACGCATGGAATGGCCATGGAAACGGATAAATCGCGCCTGCGCACCCAGTACCAGCGCGTTAAATAAGACACCTACGGCGCCGAACAGCGCACCCAACAGCAGATAAAGCCACAACGTCCCTACCGGCGCCGATGCCAGACGGCCAACATCAATAACCGCTTCATCCCCTTGGAAAAACCGGTACACGATGCTGGCCATAATCACGCCGATAAATACCGCTTTGATGGAAATCAGGTTATAGCGGAACTGCGGGCGCATCTCTTCAATAATGAACAGAATACCCGCCAACGGCGCATTGAATGCAGCGGTCAGCCCGGCTGCCGCCCCAGTCGCCAGCAACGAATGACGAATATCGGCACGGCGCAACGGGAACAGATCCGCCACCATGCCGCCGACATTCCCACCGATCTGTACCGTCGGCCCTTCACGTCCCAGCACCATACCCGCGCCCAGCGTCCCCATACCGCCGAAAAACTTCACCGGCAACACCCGCCACCAGCGCACCGGGCGCATATCCTCCAGTGCGCCTTCGATTTCCGGAATGCCGGAACCGCCGGCTTCCGGTGCAAAACGACGCACCAGCCAGTACCCCGTCATCGCCAGTAATGCCGAGACTATCATCGCTATCGGCCAGATCCAGTAAGAGCCGGCCCATCCGGATAACCATTCGGTTCGTGATTGGTACACCCAATTCACCGCCTGATTAAAACCCACACCGACGAAACCGACCAACGTACCCGTGATCGCCGCCAATATCAGAATAAGTGCCGGCGTTTTATCGCGCCGAAGAATACGACGGATGGCATCACGCCGTATCGGTACAGCAACAGAAGAAGAAAACATGTCGTTATCAGAAAAAAGCCAAACATGGCGAAACATTCTAGAGTCTCAATCCCGGCCTTGCCCAGCATAAAACACGTTGATCCGGCAGCGAAATGTAGCCAATGATTTCACCGCATCATCCCTCTCTCCATCTATTTCTTTTAGACACAACGCATTGCGAAGGGACACAGGGTGTATCACTCGATTAGAATGAGCGCCACCGCTATGCAATTCTTCAAGTCAGGGATCCGTAATGAATAAATCTGAAAGTCTGTATGCCGACGCGCGGCAGTTGATTCCCGGCGGCGTCAACTCGCCGGTGCGCGCATTCAACGGCGTCGGCGGCGTACCGCTGTTTATCGAACGGGCCGAAGGCGCCAGACTCTATGACGCAGACGGCAAGGCCTATATCGACTATGTCGGATCCTGGGGGCCGATGGTGCTGGGCCATAACCATCCGGCGATCCGTCAGGCGGTGATCGCCGCTGCCGAGCGCGGCCTGAGTTTTGGCGCACCAACCGAAATGGAAGTCACCATGGCACGGTTGGTGACGTCGCTGGTGCCGAGTATAGACATGGTGCGCATGGTCAACTCAGGTACCGAAGCCACCATGAGCGCGATTCGACTGGCGCGTGGTTTTACCGGTCGCGACAAAATCATCAAATTCGAGGGCTGCTACCACGGTCATGCCGATTGCCTGCTGGTCAAAGCGGGTTCCGGCGCGCTGACGCTGGGCCAACCCAACTCGCCCGGCGTACCGGCTGATTTCGCCCGTCATACGCTGACTTGCACCTACAACGACCTGGCTTCGGTTCGTGCGGCGTTCGAGCAATACCCACAAGACATCGCCGCCATTATCGTCGAACCGGTCGCCGGCAATATGAACTGCGTACCACCGCTGCCGGCGTTTCTGCCGGGGCTGCGGGCGCTGTGCGACGAATTCGGCGCACTGCTGATTATTGATGAAGTGATGACCGGGTTCCGCGTGGCGCTGGGCGGCGCGCAAGCCTATTACGGCGTCAAACCTGATCTAACCTGTCTGGGTAAAATTATCGGCGGTGGGATGCCGGTCGGCGCATTCGGCGGCCGGCGCGACGTCATGGAAGCACTGGCGCCGACCGGGCCGGTCTATCAGGCCGGTACGCTGTCAGGCAACCCTATCGCCATGGCGGCCGGTTTCGCCTGCCTGACCGAGGTCGCCAAGCCCGGCGTACACCAGCAATTGACCGCGTTAACCCAACAATTGGCTCAGGGGCTGCTGGATGCGGCCCATGCGGAAAATATTCCGCTGGTCGTCAATCACGTCGGCGGCATGTTTGGCCTGTTCTTCACCGACGCCAAACGTATCGCCAGCTATCAGGATGTGTTGATGTGCGATGTGGAACGTTTCAAGCGATTCTTCCACCTGATGCTGGCGGAAGGCGTCTATCTGGCACCGTCCGCCTTTGAAGCCGGGTTCATGTCGCTGGCGCACAGCGAGCAGGATATCGAGCAAACCGTCGCCGCCGCTCGTCGTTGCTTCGCCCAGTTGTAACGCATCGCCAGGTTGCCGCACGCCAATGCGGCGGGCCGATTTGCCCCGCCGCGTTTTCTTTACCAGACCGCTTCGGCATCACCGGCTGACCGTTGAGTTGCATACCCTCAGGTCAGGCGACGAACGTGATAACCCACACACCGCAATACCGGTGACGACACGCTCGGCATATGTATTTACCGGGCCTGACGGCGCAGCAGCCAGATAAAATAAGGCGCGCCGATAAACGTCGCCAGCAACCCGGCCGGAATCTGGTACGGAAACAACAATGTCCGGCCGCACCAGTCCGCCAGCACCATCAAGCCACCGCCCAGCAACGCGGCAAACGCCATTTGCGGTATCACTCGGTTAAAGCCCATCATACGCGCCAAGTGCGGCGCCATCAGGCCGACAAAACTCATCGGGCCGACAACCATGGTCGCGACCGCCGTCAGTACCGACGCCAGCGCCAGTATCGCCAGCCGTACCGGCGTCGCCGCCATACCGAGCGAACGTACCGTCATCGTCCCCAGCGGCAGCAGTTGCAACCAGCGTTGACATAACGGCACAACCACCACGAGCAACGATGCAGTCAGCGCCGATACCAGCGCCTGAACAGGCGTCACCCGATACGTAGAGCCGGAAAGCCAGGTCAACAGCAGACCGGAACGCGGATCGCCGCTCGCCAGTACCAAACTGATCAACGTGGTAAACGCCGTACCGATGGCGATCCCCACCAATAACATGCGCTGCGAGGAAAAGACGCCGCCCCGCCCAGCCGTCAGCATAATGATCAGCAACGTGCCCAGCGCTCCCGCACTACCGGCGGGCAGCATCCAGGTCAGCGCATCGCCCCGCATCAGAAACAGCAGCACGACGACGCCCAGCGCGGCACCGGCGCTCACACCAAGCACCTCCGGGCTGCCCATCGGGTTTCCCGTCAGGCGCTGGATCAGCGCGCCCGCCACCGCCAGCATCACGCCGGCGCTCAATGCCGCCAGTAGCCGCGGCCAGCGCCAGGGCAATAGCGACGATAACGCATCGCCCATCGCCCAATACCAACCGCCGGCATCACGCCCCAGACACAGCGCCGCCACTACCGCCAGCCCAGTCACCCCCAAGCCGGCCAGCCACCACCATCCCCAGTGAGCGCGTTCCCGCAACACAGCAGGGCCTTCCGCCACCGCCGATGGTACGGACGTGCGTAAACGCGGCAACAGCCATAACAACAGCGGCGCTCCCAGCAGCGCCGTCGCCGCACCGGTCGGCACATCGAGCCATACCGTCGCCAGCCATTGCAACAGTTGATCCGTCAGGCACAGCAGTAATGCGCCCAGCAATGGGGCCAGCCACAGCCGCTGACCGAGGCGTCTAGCCCCCAACATTTTCGCCATCAGCGGAGCGAACAGGCCGATAAAACCGATAATACCTGCCGCGTTCACCCACTGCGCACTCAGGAAAATGGCCAACAGCAGCGTGCCGGCGCGCATCAACGCCAGCGCCAACCCCAGATTGCGGGCTACATCGTCATCCAAGCCCAATAACGTCAGCGGCCGAGCCAGCAGCGACGCAATCAGCAAACCACCAAGCAACATCGGCCAGACCCGATTCACCACCTGCCAGTCCTGCTGATTTAATGCGCCGCTGCTCCACAGGAACAGATTGGTCAATTGCTCATAATGAAACAGCGCCAGTAACTGGCTCACCGCACTGCAATACAGGCTGAGCACCAACCCCGCCAGAATCAGAGTGACCGGCGACAGCCGCCGCCCCCAAGCCACGCCGAACACCAGCCCGCCCACCAGCAAGGCCCCGGTCATCGCCGCCAACTGCGACGTCAGTTCACCGCCGGGCAACGCCCACAAGGTGGCGACCGTCAAGCCCAATTGCGCACCGGTCGCCACCCCCAGTGTGGAAGGTTCCGCCAGCGGATTACGCAATACCTGCTGAAACAGAACCCCCACCAGCCCCAGCCCGGCGCCGACCAGTAACGACAGCGCCAGCCGCGGCAGCAGGCTGTAATGGAATAAGACCTGACGAATATCGTCGTCGGCGGGTGCAAACAGCCCCTCAAACCACAGCGAGAACGACAATTGCCGCCCCAGGTTATAGCCGCAAAGAACGATCGACGGCAGCAGCAGCCCCAGCAACACGGTAACGAGCAATGGTGAGGACTTCGCCGGAGAAACGGTATTTACCGTATTGGCCATAGTCATGATGCGTTCTCCATCGCCCGTTCTAGCACCCGGCAAAGTCGCATCGCCGACAGCGTCGCACCATAGAACCATACCGGCTCGACACGCTGGCAGCGGCGCGCCCGAATAAACGGCATCGCCTGCCACAACGGTGATGCCGCCAGACGAAGCATCTGGCTATCGTTGCCGTGATCAAAACAAATCGCATTGGCATTGCTGACCGTCGCTAACTGCTCAATACCCACCACGGCGCTGCCCCAGAAATTGGTCTCCCCCTGCCAGGCATTTTCAATGTCCAATTGATCCAGCACATTCTGGAACAGGCTGTTCTTGCCGATGACCACGACATGGCGATCATCCACCACGGAAAACATCAACAAAGGACGATGTGTATAAGGTTGCAGGCGGATACGCGCTTGCTGCATGAATTGTGCAAACAACGTCAGGTGGTGCTCGGCGGCATCGCCAAGGCCGAGTGTCGTCGCCAGCGACACCAACGATGCACGCGCAACTTGCAACGGGTTGCCGCCATCGCTGAAGGCGACGCTCAATGCAGGGGCAATCGTCGATAACTGCTCCGGCGATGGGCCATACCCAGCGGAATAGAGCAACCACGACGGGCGTAAACGGGCCAGCAGTTCCAGATTCGGTTCGGTACGCAATCCCACATCGATAACGTTGTCCGGCAACACCGGCGCGTTAACCCACTGCCGGTAGTTATGCACGTCCGCCACGCCGAACGGGGTAACGCCTAGCGCCATCAGCAATTCCACCGGCAGCCACTCAAGCGCCACAATACGCCCTATCTCCGGCGCCGGAGATCGACCATGCAATGGAAAACACCAGGGAGCCAGCAGCATCGCCGTCAGCAGACGACGACGCGCGATGCCTGGTCGATGGAATACCGGTGAAATCATCGTCATGATCAACACACAAAACTTACCGGCGTACCCTGCGCCGGGTGCGGCATAACCCCCATCGGGATACCGTAAATCGCTTCCAGCACCGGCGGCTGCATCAGTTGCTCCGGTGTGCCCTGTGCCACAATCCGCCCCTGCCGTAACGCCACCAGATAATCGCAATAGCGCGCAGCCATGTTGATGTCGTGCAGTACCGCGATCACCGTCAGACCGCGCAGCTGGCTCATGCGCTGGATCAGCGCCAGCACCTCCACCTGATGCGCGATATCCAGCGCCGATGTCGGCTCGTCCAACAGCAGACAGCGGCTATCCTGCGCCACCGTCATCGCCAGCCATGCTCGCTGGCGCTCACCGCCGGAAAGGCTATCCACCAGCCGGTGAGTGAACGGCGTCAATCCCACCATATCAATGGCGTCATCCACATGACGATGATCTTCGTGGCTAAGGCGCCCTAACGCACCGTGCCAAGGGTAGCGCCCAACGGCGACCAGTTCGCGTACCGTCATGCCATCAGCGGCCGGCAGCTGCTGCGGCAAATAGGCAACCTGGCGGGCAAACGACTTATTACTCCAGGCTGACAACGCCGTTTCCGACAGCAGAATTTCACCCGATGCAGGAGACTGGTGCCGTCCCAGCATCTTAAGCAAGGTGGATTTTCCGGAACCATTGTGGCCGAGAAGGCCACATACGCGGCCGGCAGGGAACGTCAGCGTCAGCGGATGCAACAGCACCCGATCCGCCACGGAAAAACTGACGTTTTCGACCCGAAACGTCACGCCTGAGGAGATGTTTTTGTTTTGCATAACCGTCTTTTGGTGTTGCGATGATCAATGACGCACCGCATAAAAATGCGAACGATAATGATTATTATCAATATTGAATGATAGGCGTAAGAACGGGAGGTTAGCAACCGATTTAACCCTGCGTCTCCTCACTTCCGATGATAAATCAGACCGGATTCCCGGAGGGGTCGCACCGGTTTATGGTGATCCACACAGCCCACGAAAGCCGCCGCCGCTAACAAAAAAACGCCCATCGGATAACCGACGGGCGTCTGGAAGATAGGTCGATGAAATACCGCGATTACTTACCGAACATCTGACGGATCCAATCCGGCACGCTGCTGTCCTGTTGCTGACTGCCCGGCTGATTATCAGGCGCTCCCGGCTGCGGCTGCTGTTGGATCTGTTGTTGGCTGGACTGACACAGCGCCTGCGGGTTGTCCGTCCATACCGGCAGCGCACGTCCGGCGCTACCGTTGCAGATGAAGTTGCCGCCGCCATCCACCGACATGGTGCTGATCCCTTCCGGCGGCGTCAGCATCAGCGGCAATGGTGTCTCGTTCTCCAGATAACGGCGGTAGATCGTCAGTGCGCCGTTGGCGCCGGTCAGCTTCGCCGGCCCGTTGTTATCGCGTCCCACCCAGGATATGGCAACCTCTTTACCGTCGACACCGGCAAACCAACTGTCGCGCAGATCGTTAGTGGTACCGGTTTTCCCCGCCAGATGATAATTACCGAATTTCACCATCAGCGACCGGGACGTCCCGCGCTCGACCACCTGTTGCATGCCATACAGCGTCAGATAAGCCGCTTGGCTGGGCACCGCCTGTTCCGCCTGTGGGAAGCTCTGGTACAGAACCTTGCCGTCCTCGGCAATCACCGAACGCAGCGCCGACAGCGTCGCCCGGTTGCCACCGCTGGCAATGGTCTGATACTCCTGCGCCACCTCCATCGGCGTCAGGCTGATCGCCCCAAGCAGCATAGCGGGCACCGTTTGGATCTGCTCTTTCGGTATTCCCAGCCGTTGCAAAGTGGCACTAATCTGATCCAGTCCGACGGCCAGCCCCAGATTAACCGTCGGTACGTTGAGGGAGTTGGCCAGCGCATCCACCAGCATCACCCGGCCGCGGAATTCACGATCGTAGTTTTTAGGTTCCCAAAGGGTGCCGTTCTGCTGCTTCAGTGATATCGGCTCATCCGCCAGAATGGTATTCAGACGGAAACGATCCGGCATGCTGAGCGCCGTCAGGTATGTCGGCGGTTTCGCCAATGACCCTACCGGACGACGCGCCTGCATGGCACGGTTGAAGCCCGCGAACTGTGCGTCGGAACCGCCCACCATGGCGCGCACCTCACCGCTGAACCGGTCGACCACCACCATGGCGGCCTCCAGATCCTGCACATTACGCGCCGCCCGCAGCGCCGGAATACCGTCGCTCACCGCCTTCTCGGCGGCGTCCTGCGAGACCGGATCCAGCGTGGTAAAAATCTTCACGCCGGACAGATCGTTGGCTTTATCGCCCAGCCGCTGTTGCAGTTCCTGGCGCACCATCTGCATAAACGCGGGCTGTGGGCTGATGACCCCGCCTTTGGGCTGCACTCCCAGCGGGCGGGCGCTCAGCATGTTGTACAGGTCTTCATCGATAATCTGCTGATTCTGCAACAATTTCAGCACCAGATTACGACGTTCCAACGTCACCTGCGGATTACGCCACGGGTTGTACAGCGACGCCCCTTTCACCATCCCCACCAACATCGCCTGTTGATCCAGACTCAGCTCGTTCACCGGACGGCCAAAGTAATACAGGCTGGCCAACGGGAAACCGCGGATCTGATCGTTGCCGCTCTGACCGAGATAAACCTCGTTCAGATACAGTTCCAGAATGCGATCCTTGCTGTAGCGATAGTCCATGATCAGCGCCATGTACGCCTCGTTGGCCTTACGCCACAGCGAACGCTCGTTGGTCAAAAACAGGTTTTTGACCAGCTGCTGGGTAAGGGTACTGCCGCCCTGCACCGCACGCCCCGCCGTCAAGTTCGCCACCAACGCGCGCGCAATGGAATAGAAACTGATGCCGTCGTGTTCATAGAAATGGCGATCTTCGGTCGCGATCAGCGTCTGCACCAGCAAATCAGGGAAACCGGAACGCTGCACGAACAGCCGCTGCTCGCCATTAGGCGACTGCAGCATGGTGATCAATTTGGGATCCAGACGGAAAAACCCGAAGCTGCGCTGATTCTCGAGGTTCTGGATTTGTTGCAGTCGATCGCTGCTGAAGGTCATTTTGGCGCGGATCTGCCCTTCTTTGCCGTCCGGAAAATCAAACGGTCGCCGTAGGATCTCGATGCTATTGGACTGGACGGTGAACTCACCCGGCCGGGTGATGCGATTGACCTCACGGTACTGCATGCCCTCCAGCAGGTTGACCATCTCCTTTTTGCTGTAGGCCATGCCCGGTTCAAGGTTAACCATGCGGCCATAAACCGTTGCAGGCAGCTGCCAGACTTTGCCGTCAATGCGGCCGCGAATTTCGCTGTCGAGATAGACGCCATAAGCCGACATCACAATCACGAAAATCAGGAACAGGCGAATCATCAGCCCCAGCAAACGCCGTTTCTTGCGTGGCCGCCGACTCATGGCTTCT
Source organism: Musicola keenii (assembly GCF_014855505.1). Classification (NCBI taxonomy): domain Bacteria; kingdom Pseudomonadati; phylum Pseudomonadota; class Gammaproteobacteria; order Enterobacterales; family Pectobacteriaceae; genus Musicola; species Musicola keenii. Next base: position 27,071 of record NZ_JAAWVW010000021.1, read on the forward strand.
TCCTCTTCATCATCATTGTCATAGTCGTCTTCGTACTCCTCGTACTCGTCGTCATAGTCTTCATCCTTACGACGTCGGACCGCAGGGCGGCGGAGAGGTTTTCGTCGTGACGCACTTGCCTTGCGTCCGATGGGTTCGCGGTCATCCCGAGACATTTACAGTGACTTCTCCATCAGGTTACTGACGGCCGCGGATTCTCTGCCGTGGCCGCCTACTCTGCGTCCCCCTTCCCATACTCGGAAGAGGGAAACATCTGAAAAAAAACGCCGGGAGCGTTTTTTAACGTCGCGTCAGCGACGGCTCCCCGAGCGAGCCACACGGATGTGGCGGATAAGAAACCGGCCCACAGACAACCGGCGGGCCCCGAGCCGTGGCAATCCCCTATTGCTGATATTTTTTAGTTCGTCTGGTCGGTATGGCGTTCGCCGGATCATCCGGCCAGACGTGCTTCGGGTAACGCCCTTTCATCTCTTTTTGTACTTCACGATAGGCGCCCTGCCAGAACGCCGCCAGATCGCGGGTAATCTGCAGTGGCCGCTGCGCAGGCGATAACAATTCCAGCACCAGCGCCACGCGCCCTTCCGCCACCGATGGGCTTTCCCGCTCGCCGAACATCTCCTGCAGACGCACCGCCAGCACCGGCTGCTGCTCCCACTGATAACGAATCGGCAAACGACTGCCGCCCGGCACAGTGTAATGGCTGGGTAAAGCGCTATCCAGACGTTGCCGCAACGGCCAGTCCAGCAGACGCAACAGCGCGTCGCTCAGATCGACCTGCTCCAACGCCCGGCGATCGCACACGCCGGACAACGACGGCGACAACCAGGTATCCAGCGACGCCAACAGCGCGTCATCATCCGCCAGCGGCCAGGCCACCTCCGGCAACCAGAGCCTGGCGCAGAGCAGTCGCTGGCGCAGTTGCATCGCGCTGTCATTCCAGTTCAACACGCTCAGCCCCTGCTCACGAATCCATCCCAGCATGGCCTGTTGCAATTCCTCATCGGAAGGTTTAGCCAGCGGCTGAACGCGCAACGTTAATTCGCCGAGTCGGGTGCGCCGGCTGGCGCGCAGGGTACCTTTTTCTGCATCCCAGTGCACCTGATTCTGCTGTGTCACCAACGCCGGATGACATTGCGTCAGCCACTCGATATCCACCGCCAATGCCAGTTGAATCCGCGCATCGGCGCTGTTCGGGCTCTGCATCAACACCGGCGCAATCAACCATTCGGCGGCGGATAACGCCTCCTCCGGCGGCAGGCTGGCGCCCGTGCCGTTAGCCAGCAGGTAACGACCGTCCCGGGAACGCTGTTGCGCCACCCGATCGGCAAAACCGACGGCCAGCAGTTCCGCCGCCAGCGCTTCATTAGATCGCCCTTGAGAATATCCGACGCGCCGCACCAGTTGCTGCGCCCGTTTCTGCCAGTGCGCCATCGGGCGGTGCAGCCAGTCGGACAGCGACGGCGAGCCGCTGCGGGGCGGCTCCTCGATTATCGCAGCCAGCAACGCGGCCGTCGCCAGCGCATCGTCATTGTCGCTGGCATAGTGCAACATCGCTGCCAGACGGGGATCGCACCCCAGCGCCGCCATTTGCCTGCCATCCGGTGTCAAACGTTGCCGGGGATCGCAAATCGCCAGCGCCCGCAACAACTGCTGCGCCGCCAGTAAGGCAGGCGTCGGCGGAGTATCCAGCCACGTCAATTGCCCGACGTCCGCACATCCCCATTGCAACAATTCCAGCCAGAAACCGGACAGATCGCTGTGCAGGATTTCAGGTTCGCTTTGCGCCGCCGCTCGCTCCGCCTGCTCCCGAGCAAACAGATGCCAGCACACGCCGGGCTCCAGGCGACCGGCACGGCCGGCACGCTGCGTCATGGAGGCCTGACTGATACGCTGTGTGACCAATCGGGTCAGCCCGGTTTTAACGTCAAACAGTGCCACGCGCTCCAGACCGCTATCCACAACCACCCGGATCCCTTCAATCGTCAGACTGGTTTCAGCAATATTGGTCGCCAGTACGACTTTGCGCCGGCCGGACTCTGCCGGCAGGATCGCCTTTTGCTGCTCAGCCAGCGTAAGTGCGCCGTACAACGGGCAGATCGCAATCTCCTCCGGCACTTTTTCTTCCAACAGAGCCTGCAGGCGCTTTATCTCCCCGACACCGGGCAGAAACACCAGTTGCGATCCTGTTTCCTGCTGCAACAGCCGTAAAATCAACCGTGACAGCGCGTCCTCCATCCGCTCTTGCGACCCCATTGCGTGATATTGCCGAGTCACCGGCCAGGAACGACCTGCTGATGTCACCGCTCGCGCCTGCGGTAATAAAGAAGAGAGGCGATCGTTATCCAACGTGGCTGACATAATAAGCAGGCGCAGATCGTCGCGTAGCCCTGCCTGTACATCCAGCAACAGCGCCAGCGCCAGATCCGCCTGTAGGCTGCGTTCATGAAACTCATCCAGGATGACCAGCGATACGCCTTCCAGCGCCGGATCCCGCTGTAGCATGCGCGTCAGAATGCCTTCCGTTACCACCTCCAGGCGCGTCTGTTCGCTAATGCGGCTTTCCGCGCGCATGCGATATCCCACGGTGTGACCGGGCGCTTCCCCCAGTTGCTCCGCCAGCCGCCAGGCCACGCTTTTCGCCGCCAGCCGGCGCGGCTCCAGCATCACGATACGACCGGGAAAACCGCCCTTCAGCAGCAGTTGCAGCGGCAACCAGGTCGATTTTCCTGCGCCGGTCGGCGCGTGCAGCAGTACCTGCGGCGCAGAACGCAGCGATTGAACGACGTCATCCAGCACCGCACTGACGGGGGGTAAATTCACAACATGCTCCATAATCACGGCGGGACAACGCCTTAACTTTATGCGGCAAGCATTGTAGCATCGGAACCCCGCTGAACAGAGATCCCGACATGAACACGACCCATCGTCTGTTTTTCGCCTTGTCACTGCCGGAAGAGACAAGCCAGCAGATTATTCGCTGGCGAGCACAGTCATTCCCGTTACAGGCCGGTAGACCGGTGGCCGCCGCCAACCTGCATCTGACGCTGGCGTTTTTGGGCGAAGTCAGCGAGCGTAAGGCACAGCAACTGCAGACGTTGGCCGGCCGTATTCACCAGCCCGGTTTTACGCTGACACTGGACGACGCCGGGCACTGGCCCCGGCCGGGTGTGGTATGGCTGGGATGCCGACACGCACCGCGCGGCCTGCTGCAACTGGCTGAATTATTGCGTTCTCAGGCAGCGCGCAACGGTTGTTATCAAAGCCCGCAACCGTTTCATCCGCACATTACTTTGTTACGCGCAGCCACACGACCAGTCGCCCTGCCTGCGGCAACCTTTAGGTGGACGCTACCGATACAACAGTTCACGCTGTATGAATCCCGCCAGGAAGAAGGCCGGATACATTATCATCCACGAGCCCACTGGCCGTTAACATCCTGAGTCCACTACCCATGGAATTTTCCCCACGCCTGCAAGCCGCCACTCTGATAAAGCGTTACAAACGTTTTCTGGCGGATGTGATAACCCCCGCCGGGGACACGTTGACGTTGCACTGCCCCAATACCGGCGCCATGACCGGCTGCGCTACGCCGGGAGATACCGTCTGGTACTCCACCTCCGATAATCCCAAACGCAAATATCCACATACTTGGGAGTTGACGGAAACGGCGCAGGGAGACTGGATTTGTGTCAATACGTTACGCGCTAATGTGTTGGTACAGGAAATGCTTAGGGCCCGACTTATTCCGACGCTCGCTGACTATACTGAACTCAGAACTGAAGTTCGTTACGGCGAGGAAAACAGCCGAATAGACGTGCTGTTGCAGGCACCCGGCAGAATCGACTGCTATATTGAAGTAAAATCCGTCACATTATTGCAACATGGATGTGGTTACTTTCCCGATGCGGTGACACTCAGGGGACAAAAGCATCTGCGCGAACTGCAACAGGTTGTCATCCAGGGGAAACGAGCGGTGTTGCTGTTTGCGGTATTGCACTCCGGTATCCGGAGCGTGGCGCCCGCACAGTATATCGACCGACATTACGCTGAATTATTGCTGCAATCGCAGCAACGAGGGGTTGAAATACTGTGTTACGGTACCCATCTTTCCCCCGATGGCATCAACCCGGGAGAGTTGTTACCTTTCAATAACGTGACAAGGGTAAGCTAATTCCACCACATGTCAGGTATTATCGGTGGGAATACGGAACTCCTCACACTTTGTCAGGCCGGTGTTAGGAATGATTGCCAACCCAACCACCATCTGTTATTTATAGCGGCCTGTTTTCCCCCCCGGGGATCGATACTGCGTGTCGTGTTATGTAGGAGAAGCAACATGCAAGAAGGGCAAAACCGTAAGACATCCTCTCTGAGCATTCTCGCAATTGCCGGAGTGGAGCCATACCAGGAGAAGCCGGGCGAAGAATACATGAACGACGCTCAATTGGCTCATTTCAAGCGTATTCTGGAAGCATGGCGCAACCAACTCAGGGACGAAGTGGATCGCACCGTATCGCATATGCAAGATGAAGCCGCCAACTTCCCTGATCCGGTGGATCGTGCCGCGCAGGAAGAGGAATTCAGTCTCGAACTGCGTAATCGCGATCGCGAACGCAAACTGATCAAAAAAATCGCCAAAACGCTGCAGAAAATCGAAGACAACGAGTTTGGTTATTGTGAATCCTGCGGCGTTGAAATCGGTATCCGCCGTCTGGAAGCCCGCCCGACTGCCGATCTTTGCATCGACTGTAAAACGCTGGCCGAAATCCGCGAAAAGCAAATGGCGGGTTGATTCAATCAGGCGGGAGCCTATAACCTTCCCGCCTGATTTCATCCTGTCGCTTACCGCGGATGCTGGATTTTACTGACATGATACGCCCGCATTTGTATGCCTGAATCTCCTCTTTACGTCGGACGCTTCGCGCCTTCCCCGTCTGGCGATTTACACTTCGGTTCATTGATTGCCGCTCTTGGCAGCTACCTGCAGGCACGCGCCTGCAGGGGGCATTGGCTGGTGCGCATTGAAGATATCGATCCGCCGCGAGAAATTCCCGGTGCCGCCAGCCGGATCCTGCACCAGTTGGAACACTATGGCTTGCAGTGGGATGGCGACGTGCTCTATCAGTCCCAGCGCCATGACCGTTATCGGGAAGTGCTGGCGGATTTGCAACGTCAGAGTAAAAGCTATCATTGCACCTGTACCCGGCAACGTATCCAACAGATCGGCGGCTTCTATGACGGCCACTGTCGGGATTTGGCGCAACCTCCGTACCATACCGCCCTGCGGTTACGTCAGGAACGCCCGGTACTGTGCTTTGATGATAGGCTGCGGGGTCGTATAGAGGCGGATCCCACGCTGGCCGCCGAAGACTTTATCATCCATCGTCGTGACGGCCTGTTTGCCTACAATCTGGTGGTCGTTGTAGACGATCACGATCAGGGGGTCACGGAGATCGTGCGCGGCGCAGACCTGATTGAACCGACCGTTCGTCAGTTATCCTTATACCAACAGTTGGGCTGGCGTGCGCCGTCCTACATTCATTTGCCGCTGGCGCTCAATGCCGAAGGCAACAAACTGTCCAAGCAGAATCATGCGCCCGCATTGCCTGATGGTGATCCGCGACCGGTGCTGGCACAGGCCTTGACATTCCTTAACCAGCCCTTAACCGCGCCCTGGCAGGCGCTTTCGCTGCCGGAACTGTTGCACCAGGCCGTGCAGAACTGGTCGCTTAAAACCATTCCCGTCGACCTTGCCATCTCACCGCCGGGAATAACATCAGCATTCTCAAAGGGCTGAGTGTGAGCTATGATTAGCCGCTATTTTTGTTGTGCCGTTAATTTCTGAACCATTATCGAGGTGTATTATCTTTACCCGGGTAGCGAATTTTTGCCGCAAAGTACTCAATCGTGAAAACAGCCCCATGGCGGAGGAAATACCAAGCCAAGCGCTGACGGTGATCCCCCGCGATCAGCACCCAATTTCACGCAGCGACATCAGCGAAAACGCGCTGAAAGTCCTCTATCGTCTGAACAAGGCCGGCTATGAAGCCTACCTGGTGGGCGGCGGCGTGCGCGATCTGCTGTTAGGCAAGAAGCCGAAAGACTTCGATATCACCACGAATGCCACCCCAGAGCAGGTGCGCAAACTGTTCCGCAACTGTCGGTTGGTCGGTCGCCGTTTCCGTCTGGCGCATGTGATGTTCGGCCCTGAAGTGATTGAGGTGGCGACGTTTCGCGGCCATCATGAACAGCATCAGGAACAGCAGGTGAAGAACGCATCACAGCAGGATCAAAACGGTATGCTGTTGCGTGACAACATCTTCGGTACCATTGAAGAAGATGCTCAACGCCGTGATTTCTCCATCAACAGCCTCTATTACAGCATCGCGGACTTTACCGTTCGCGACTATACCAACGGCGTGAACGATCTTCGCCAGGGCATTATCCGTTTACTGGGCGATCCGGAAACCCGTTACCGGGAAGATCCGGTACGGATGTTACGCGCGGTGCGTTTTGCCGCCAAGCTCGGCATGAAGATCAGCCCGGAAACGGCTGAGCCGATTCCTCGTCTATCCTCGCTGCTGCACGATATCCCGCCCGCACGCCTGTTCGAAGAATCGTTGAAACTGCTACAGGCGGGGTACGGTTATCCCACGTATCAGTTGTTGTGCGAATACCAACTGTTCCAGCCGCTGTTCCCGTTGCTCAGCCGCGATCTCACGGCGAACGGCGAAAGCACAATGGAACGCATGCTTGTCCAGGTGCTGAAAAATACCGACCAGCGCATCCAGAACGACATGCGCGTCAACCCTGCATTTCTATTCTCCGCCATGCTCTGGTACCCACTGGTGGAACACGCGCAGAAACTGACGCAGGAAAGCGGCCTTGCCTATTTCGAGGCCTTTGCACTGGCGATGAATGACGTGCTGGATGAACAATGTCGTTCTTTGGCGATCCCCAAACGCATCACCTCGCTTATCCGTGATATCTGGCAGTTACAACTGCGCCTATCGCGCCGTCAGGGAAAACGCGCCTTCAAACTGATGGAGCACCCCAAATTCCGCGCCGCATATGACCTGCTCAGCCTGCGTGCCGAGATCGAGCATAATCAGGAATTGCTGCGTCTGTCAGAATGGTGGGGCGAATTTCAGGTCGCGCCGCCTCACCGCCAACAGTCCATGCTGAGCACGCTGGATGACGGCCCGACGCCACATCGCCGTTCCCGCCGTCCGCGCAAACGTCCGGCGCCCGGCCGCCGTGAGAGATCCTGATGACCCGTGTCTATCTGGCGCTGGGCAGTAACCTTGCCCAGCCGCTGCACCAGGTGGAATCCGCCCTACAGGCACTGGATGCAATTACGGAAACCCGGTTGGTGCGCTGCTCGTCGTTTTATCGCAGCCGTCCGCTGGGGCCGCAAGATCAACCCGATTACCTGAATGCGGTGGCGGAACTGGACACGGGTCTGGCTCCAGAGGCCCTGCTGGACCATACCCAACGTATCGAGCAGCAACAAGGGCGGGTTCGCAAGGATCATCGCTGGGGACCACGCACGCTCGACCTGGATATTCTGCTGTTCGGCGAACAGATTATTCAGACCGAGCGCCTGACTGTGCCGCATTACGACATGAAAAATCGTGAGTTTATGCTTTATCCCCTGGCGGAACTGGCGCCTGATCTGGTTTTCCCTGATGGTGAATGTCTTAGCGAGCGGTTGCGCCTGGTTCCGCGCAACGGGTTGACCATCTGGGACAAAAAATAGAATAACTCTTTATTTTTCAATGGAAAATAGAGCACTACCCCTCCTCTCCCGCATCCATTAGAATGATTCCTCCTTATTGATTACCTTGACGTTGATTCGGGACAGCCACCATGAAAGCAACGACCATTTCCCACCTGCGCCAGTGGAAACTGGATAACAAGAAATTCGCTACTCTCACCGCTTATGACGCCGGCTTCGCCCGCCTGTTCTTTGAGCAGGGCATTCAGGTCATGCTGGTGGGAGATTCACTCGGTATGACCGTGCAGGGGCACGACTCCACGCTCCCGGTCACGATCGACGATATGATTTACCACACCCGTTGCGTCCGACGCGGCGCCCCTCATTGCCTGTTGCTCTCCGATTTACCGTTCATGAGTTGCGCGACACCGGAACAAGCCTGTCTGCACGCGGGAGAACTGATGCGCGCCGGGGCCAATATGGTGAAAGTGGAAGGCGGTAGTTGGTTGGTGCCGACCGTAAATATGCTGACCGAACGCGCAGTGCCAGTTTGCGGACACCTGGGATTGACGCCGCAATCAGTCAACATCTTCGGCGGTTACAAAGTACAGGGGCGGGATGAAACGGCCGCCAATCAATTAATGGCAGACGCACTGGCGCTGGAAAAAGCAGGCGCGCAACTGATGGTACTGGAATGTGTGCCTGCGTCGCTGGCGCAACGTGTGACCGCCGCGTTGGATATTCCGGTTATCGGTATCGGCGCTGGCAATGCCACCGACGGCCAGATACTGGTCATGCACGATGCGCTCGGCATCACCGGCGCCCAGACCCCGAAATTCGCCCGCAATTTTCTGGCGGAAACACATGATATTCGCTCGGCCATCCGCCTCTATATCCAGGAAGTCGAACAGGGATCCTTCCCTAGCGAGCAATACGCTTTCCGCTAATACAGGAGAAACAGAGTGCTGATTATTGAAACCCCAATCCTGCTGCGCCGCGAGATCCGTCGGTGGCGTCAGGACGGTAAGCGGATTGCACTGGTGCCCACTATGGGCAATCTGCATGAAGGTCATATCAAACTGGTGAACGAAGCCCGCGCCCGGGCTGATATTGTTGTTGTCAGTATTTTCGTCAATCCAATGCAATTTGAGCGGGCCGACGATCTCGCCCGCTACCCCCGAACCTTACAAGAAGACTGTGAAAAACTGACTCGCAATAATGTGGATCTGGTTTTCGCGCCGTCACCGGACGTGATTTACCCCAACGGCTTGCAGCAACAGACATTTGTGGAAGTGCCGGGCCTGTCCCAGATGCTAGAAGGAGCAAGCCGTCCCGGCCATTTTCGCGGCGTCGCCACTGTCGTCAGCAAGCTGTTCAATCTGGTGCAGCCGGACGTGGCCTGCTTTGGTGAAAAGGACTACCAGCAACTGACGCTGATCCGCCAGCTGGTGGCCGATATGGGCTACGACATCAGTATTGTCGGCGTACCGACGGTGCGAGCCCAGGACGGGTTGGCGCTCAGTTCACGCAATGGCTACCTCACCGCAGAAGAGCGTCAGTGCGCGCCGCATCTCCCTCGCATCATGGGCGATATCGTGGAACAGTTGGCCAACGGCGACCGACAGATTGACGACCTATTGACTCAGGCGGCAAATGCGCTGCGTGATGCGGGATTCACGCCGGATGAACTGTTTATTCGCGACGCCGATACCCTTCAGCCGCTGAACACTGAAAGCACCCGAGCTGTGGTACTGATGGCGGCCTGGCTGGGTAAAGCACGCTTGATTGATAACCAGCAAGTGGATCTAACCACCTGAATTTTCACTCTCAGAGAGACAGACCGATGATACGAACCATGCTGCAAGGCAAGTTGCACCGGGTAAGAGTCACCCAGGCGGATTTGCATTATGAAGGCTCCTGCGCCATTGATCAGGATTTCATGGATGCCGCCGGCATTCTCGAATATGAAGCCATCGATATTTACAACGTGGACAACGGCCAGCGATTCTCCACATATGCCATCGCCGCTGAACGCGGTTCACGCATTATTTCGGTTAACGGAGCGGCGGCACGCTGCGCGTGCGTTGGCGACAAGCTGATCATCTGTTCCTACGTGCAAATGCCGGATGAACAAGCCCGCAGTCATCATCCCAAGGTGGCGTATTTCGGCGAGAACAACCAACTGGAGCGCACCGCTAAGGCCATCCCGGTGCAAATCGCCTGATGCGCCGCAAAGCATAACGATGATCTCCCGCGGAGAGTGCGTTGAAGGTTTACCAATGAAAGAGGCAGTGAAAATCACCGCCTCTTTCATTTCATCGCTGCCGTCGTACCATCAGCTACGCAAACCACGACCTCGCTCGATCAACCACCAGGCTAGACCGTAAAACGCCAGAATAAACGCCGCCAGCACCAGCAATGTCAGGGACAGCGGTACATCGTGGATACCCAGAAAACCGAAGCGAAATCCGCTGATCATGTACACGATGGGGTTCAATTTCGACACCAATTGCCAGAATGGCGACAGCAATGCCAGTGAATAGAACACGCCACCGAGATAAGTCAGCGGCGTCAGAACAAACGTCGGAATCAGGCTGATATCGTCAAAGGTTTTGGCAAAGATGGCGTTCAACAGCCCAGCCAGCGAAAACAGCAGCGCCGTCAGCAACAAGGTCACTATCACCATCCACCACGCATGCACCTGCAAAGGAACAAAAAACAGCGACACGATAGTCACCAGGATCCCGACGCAGATACCGCGCGCCATACCGCCGCCGACATAACCGATAATAATGATATGGGTCGGCACCGGCGCAACCAGCAACTCCTCGATATTGCGCTGGAACTTGGCGCTGAAAAATGACGACGCTACATTGGCGTAGGAATTGGTAATCACCGACATCATGATAAGACCGGGCACGATAAACTGCATGTAGGTAAACCCACTCATGTCGCCGATACGATTGCCGATCAGGTTGCCGAAAATGATGAAATAGAGCGACATGGTAATCACCGGCGGCACCAGCGTTTGAACCCAGATACGCGCGAATCGGGTGACTTCCTTGATCCAGATACTCTGTAATGCTACCCAGAATAATCGCATCATGCCTTACCTCCGTTGTTCACCAGTGCCACGAACAGTTCCTCCAGACGATTAGCCTTATTACGCATGCTGAGAACCTGAATTCCCTGTGCGCTCAGTTGACTGAAAATACCATTCAAGCCCTGCTCCCGCATGACATCGACCTCCAGCGTCGAGGTATCCGTCAGACGGAAACGATACCCCTCCAGATGCGGCAAAGCGCTTTTGGACGCCAGATCAAAGATGAATGTTTCCGACTGCAACTTGCCCAACAACTGCTTCATGGAGGTGTTTTCCACCAGCAGGCCATTCTGGATAATGCCGATGTTGCGACATAGCATCTCCGCCTCCTCCAGATAGTGCGTAGTCAGGATGATCGTCGTACCCTGGCTGTTCAGCTCTTTGAGAAACCCCCACATGGAGCGCCGTAATTCGATATCTACACCGGCGGTCGGCTCGTCAAGGATCAACAAGCGCGGGCTGTGCATCAATGCACGGGCAATCATCAAACGCCGCTTCATCCCGCCGGACAGCATGCGCGCCCGATCATGACGTTTTCCCCACAGATCGAGCTGAGACAGATAGGTCTCCGCCCGTTGCAACGCCTCATGCCGAGGAACACCGTAATAACCCGCCTGATTGACCACAATCTGCAACACCGTTTCGAACGGATTGAAGTTGAACTCCTGCGGTACCAGACCCAACTGTCGTTTGGCGTTGACGATATCTTTATCAATGTCGTAACCAAATACCTGTACCCGGCCGGCGCTTTTATTGACCAGAGAGCTGATGATGCCGATGGTCGTCGATTTACCCGCGCCGTTCGGCCCCAGCAGCGCATAAAAATCCCCGGCTTCGACGTGCAGATCGATCCCCCGCAACGCCTGAACGCCACCTGAATAAATCTTGGTGACATTCCCCAGTTCCAGTGCGTATGTCATAAAGAACATGCCTTATTTTTCAGTGAGTGGACCACTTGCCACCGGCCCAGTTTTCGATTTTCAAACGATACTGATTGCTCTATATTAGCCTGCACCGCAATTTGCTGTTACAGGTCATTTACTTTCATGAAAACGATAGAAACACTCATCGCCAACAACCAGCAATGGTCCGAAACAATAGTGAAAGAAGATCCTGGTTATTTTGAACGGTTGGCTCTAGCCCAACGTCCGCGCTTTCTGTGGATCGGGTGTTCAGACAGCCGCGTCCCTGCAGAGAGCCTTACCAGCCTTGAACCCGGAGAATTGTTCGTCCATCGCAATGTCGCCAACCTGGTCATTCATACTGATTTGAATTGTCTGTCGGTGGTGCAGTATGCCGTGGAAGTTCTGGAAGTGGAACATATCATCATCTGCGGTCACCATGGTTGCGGAGGTGTCCAGGCGGCGGTGGAAAACCCCGAACTGGGGCTGATCAATAACTGGCTGCTGCATATCCGTGACTTGTGGTACAAGCACAGTTCCCTGCTAGGGGAGCTTCCACCGGAAGAGCGCTTTAACAAACTCTGTGAAATCAACGTAGTGGAGCAGGTGTACAACCTGGGGCACTCTACCATCATGCAATCCGCTTGGAAGCGTGGGCAGAAAGTCGCCATTCATGGTTGGGTTTACGGCATCCAGGATGGTCGCCTGCGGGATCTGGAAGTCACCGCCACCAGCCGGGAAATGCTGGAGCAAGGCTACCGTCGGGCCATATCCGCCCTCTGAGTACACATTTGCGCGCCCATCAGAATGGGCGCGTCATCCATCCCCTACCCACCTGGTCGTTTTTTCAACTTACTGCGGCACGACTTTGCCGACATAAGGCAAATGGCGGTAATGTTGGGCATAGTCGATACCGTAACCCACGACAAATTCGTCCGGAATGGAAAAACCGACCCACTCCACGGTCACTGCCACTTCACGACGCGACGGTTTATCCAGCAGCGTACAGATAGCCAATGATTTAGGCGCGCGCAATTGCAGAATTTCACGCACCTTGCTGAGGGTGTTGCCGGAGTCGATGATATCTTCGACGATCAGCACGTCTTTGCCCCGGATATCTTCATCCAAATCTTTGAGAATTTTCACATCTCGGGTAGTGCTCATACCACTGCCATAGCTAGAGGCCGTCATGAAATCCACCTCATGAGAGACAGTAATCGCACGGCAAAGATCAGACATAAAAATAAACGAACCGCGCAAAAGCCCCACCAAGACCATATCGCTGCCGCTGTTTTGATAATGTTCGCTGATTTGGCGACCCAGCTCAGCGACCCGAGCCTTGATCTCCTGTTCGGAAATCATGACTTCCACCGTATGTTTCATCATACTGACAACTCATTGAAAAAAAGTATTCGGTATCAGCCGCGCCGATCGTGCTCCGAGGCAGACACGCAGCCAGTTTGGGCCTAAAGACCTGAGCGCGCAGTATAGCAGAAAGCCGAATCGCCCCCACACATAACAGGATCTGACATGAGCGCCCAGTCTTCCAAAATCAGTTACAAAATCAATGAGCCCATCAATGTCGATCAGTTTATCGACCTGCTCTCCCGCACCACACTGGGCCCTCGCCGTCCGCTCGACAACCGGGAAGTGCTGGCCGGGATGCTGACAGAAGGCGATATTCTGGTGACGGCCTGGAGCCAGGCGCTGCTGGTCGGCATCGCACGTAGCGTAACGGATTACCACTTTTGCTGTTATCTGTCCGACCTGGCGGTCGACGAAGCGTTTCAACACCAAGGTATCGGCAAACAGCTTATCCAGCATACCGCCCGACAATTAAAACCGATGTGTAAGATCATCCTGCTCGCCGCGCCGCAGGCTGTCGACTACTACCCGAAAATTGGTTTCAGCGCGCACCACAGCGCCTGGGTCGCCGACATGACATTATTCGATAGTCCGCAGGAATAACCGGCCGTCCACCACACCAATTGCTGTGATAACAACACTATTTTTACAAGACAGTCAGGATTTCGTTATCACGGCATAAATGTCGGTAAATCGCGTTGCGCCGGCGCAGTACAAGGGTTTTCATATGCCTGACCAAACAACCTAAATGCGAGGTGCAGTATGAAAACGTTAACCAAGATCTGCGGTACCGCAACATTCATTACCTGTCTTTCCCTGATTGCCGCTGTCCCCGGCGCGTCCGCCAGTCCGGAACGGGCCGATGCGCCGGCTTTCGGTCAGGCTGGGGCCTTCCCTCCACCGCCGGCGTTCATGCCGCCGATGCCCGCCCTATATCATGCATCGCTGCAAACAACGGACCCGGTGCAAGCCGTTGGCAAACTGAGCGCCAATGTTCCTGCCGGCAACGGCAAACTGTATGAAGTCAGCATCAGCATACGGGAATTGCCGCCACAGCCCGAGCAACCCAAAAATAACGCCGGCAAGTAATCCTGATACACGGGCCTTCCTGACAACTGATGATAACTGGAAACGCTGTATGAAAAATGCTGCCACCCTGTTGATGCTGATGACGCTGAGCCTGCCAACATTGGCCGCGCCGCCAGGGCCGATGCCATTCGGCCCCGGATTCGGCGATGCACTGACTCATCGGCCTCCCGTTGGCGGTTTTCTCTATCAATTGCCCCCAGGCGCGGAAACTGTGTTGATCGCAGGTATCACTTATTATGTGCTGAACGGCATGTTCTACCGCCGGGATGACAATCGCTATGTCGTCGTCGACGCCCCGCCGCAAACGGTAGTCAACGCGCCCAGCGGCGCATCGGTCGTCGATGTCAACGGGGAACGTTTCTACGTCAAGCAAGGAAGGTATTACAAACGCACCATCAACGGCGAATATTTTGAACCGCGGGGCTCTAGGCCTGCTGCCTTTGTGTCTGCGGAACCTGTGTGTCCACCACTGTCGGTGGGAAAAATACGGGTTGATCAGTACGGATACTGAGCCGGACCTGCTGTCCAGGCTCAAACCAGTTTCCTGTTTGTACCTGCAACTCCATATCGTTGACCCGGACGTGATAAACGTTGCTGTTGCCCATGAATAGCCGATCGACAACAATTGCCGAGCTTTCGGCATCCAGCGCCAACGCAATCTCCTGCGGCCTCACTAGCCAGTCGTAGCCCCCCAACGGCAGGTTCAAAGACCTAAGTGACTGATGATCGCCCAGAAAACTCTGCCAATAGCGATCGCCGGTGACTCGCACCGGAAGATAGTTGCTGTTGCCCAAAAAATCAGCCACATAACGGCTCACCGGTCGGTAATAGAGCGCGGCCGACACGCCCTGCTGCACAATGCCGCCGTCATGTATCAGTATCAAATGATCAGCGAAGGTAAAGGCATCTTCGCGATCTGATGTGGCGAATAACGCTGCAATCTGGCGCTGTTTCAGTATCTTACGCAACTCGCTGAGCAACTGATAACGTATCTGACTATCGATGTTGGAAAACGGTTCATCCAACAGCAACAGTTTGGGCTGGCAAGCCAATGTACGGGCGATCGCCACCCGTTGATGTTGGCCTTTCGACAATTCATGCGGGTAGCAGCGGGTAAACGCCTCTAAACGCATCAATGCCGCCACGTCTTCGGTGATCGCCTTCATTTCATCAGCGGATTTATCGCGCAGACCAAACGTAATATTTTCCATCACAGTCAGGTGGGGAAACAGCACGTCGTCCTGAAAAATCATACCGACCGAATTGGGCACGAGAGCAACCGCCGTCGAGTCGCCCACTTTCTGATTGGCAATCGTGATACGACCTTGTTCGAATGCCAGCAGCCCGGCAATGGATTTCAGCAGCGTTGTTTTCCCCTCACCACTGGCCCCCAACAGACAGACCATCTCACCTTCCCGGACGGAGAAGCTTATGTTGTCCAGCACCGGGACGTTAGGATAACGGCAGTTCAACGACGTAACCGTCAACACATCGGGTGTCGTCATAATGTTTCTACTCCTCCATCATCACCAAACGGCTCAATCCAAACAGCGGAAGAATACCAATGCCAACCACCATCAGTGCCGGAGAGGCCACCAGATCCAGACGTTCATCCATGATAAAACGAAACACATAGGCCGCCATGGTCTCTACATTGAAGGGTTGCATCAATAGAGCAACATTCAACTCGCGTAGGCCTTCGCAAAAAACCAGCAAGACCCCGACAATCAGGCTATACCGCACTTGAGGTAAGTAGACCCACCACACGCGCTGAGCCGGGGTGTATCCCATGGAACGGCTGATGTCATTCATCGCGCTCGGGATATGCCGCATACGTAGCTGCAAACGATCGATAAGTGACCCGCTAAAGCGCATGCAATAAGCGATAATGAGCACCAAAATCGACCCAGCCCATAGTGACTCCCCGGCCAAGCGAGAAGGTGACAGCCAGAGATCCAGCCCCAGAAAAGGAACCATTACCCCCATTCCCAGTACCGTGCCCGGTATCAGACGATTGATACTGAGCAAACGCAGCGGATTACGATGCGCGATATTGCCAATCGATTGTGCATCGAATATGCACAACAGCGCCAACGCCATCATCGCCAACGTTGAACAGGTTGAAGCCATGGCGCTATTGGTGAATGCCAACAGGAACGACAAGTTCCAGGTTTGCACTTCCGCCCTCACTGACCAATAAAACAGGCAGAAAACCGGGATGATAAAAGCGATGCCGACCAACCCCCACCCCAGAATCATCAACCCACATCGCCGCCATCCACTCAACACGGGCAGTGAAGCGGTTTTAACGCGATCATTCATCTGGTAACGCAACTGTCGGGTACGGCTGTATTGCGCCAGCAACCACAACGCCAGAATCACCGGCAGCAATATCGCCGATATGGCAGCCGCAGCCGCATGTTGCTCTTTATCCCGCCAGAGATCCAAACCTGCCGTTGTCAGCGTTTGCAAAGAAAAATACGCCGAGACGCCATAATCGCCCAGAGACTCTGACGCCATCAGTATCATGCCCAACAGCATGGCGGGGCGACATAAAGGCAACGAAATACGCCAGAAAATCCGCACCGGTGAGTGATGCATCAGTTGCGCCGTCTGATGCAGATTCGGATGTTGCGTCATCAGAGCGGTTCGCACCAACAGATAAAGATAGGGAAACAGTACCAGTGCCAGACACAGACTGCTTCTGATGATAGGTGAAAAATGCTGCCATACCGTCAACGGCGGCATGTCGACATCAAACGTCAACGCCTGCAGGATATAGCTGACCGGGCCGTCATACCCAAGTACGCCGCTATAAATGGCAGCTAACAGGTATGCCGGCATCGCTAACGGCAACAGCAACCCACGATGCAGCCAGCGCTGGCCGATAAACCGATACCGGGCCATCCCCCACGACAACGGCAAGGCGAACAGCAGGCTAAATACCATGCACCCCAACGCCAACAACACCGAATTCAGGCCATAAGCCGGAAACCAACGCCACAATATTCCCATCGTATCGACAGGAATAAACCATGCCAGTACGGCTACCGTTCCCATAGGGAACAGTAGCATGCAGGCCAATACACTACTACTTACGCGCCAGATACCTGATGTCATGAGAGATAGGCTGCAATAGAATTCGGATTACACTATTAATATCAAAGCAGAAGGCGGGCAACATAACATCAAAAAACAATAAATATGTTGTAATCATGCCATTGCCGTTCCTTCCCCCTGTCGGTAGCCGTCCATCACATTTCATGCCACACGCCAGCACCGTTCAGATGGCAATAATGCTTGGAATACCAGACACTAACTGTGTTAACGTCATCCGATGACAGATAAACAGGTCTAATCATGAAAAATTCTGCACTGGTGCTGCTTCTGATCGGTTTAATGAGCTTCTCTTCCGCCAGCAAGGCGCTGAATGAGTTCGAAGCAGAAGACCTTGCCGACCTTACGGCAATTTTTGTCTATCTGAAAAATAGCTGCGGCTACAAGGATTTGCCCAACGAACAGATTCGCCGTGCGCTGGTTGTCTTCGCCCAACAAAACCACTGGGATCTCAGTAACTATAATCAGTACGACATGATTGCCTTGGGCGAAGCCAGTTATCGGGATCTGAGCGGAATAGCCATATCCACACCGAAAAAATGTCAGTCGCTGGCTCGAAACTCGCTCAATCTGCTTTCCAGCGCCCAGTAAAAGATAAAATCCTCCGTATTGCGTGAAATATGACCGTGCAAGCGCCATGAGAGTTAGCTATCATGGCGCGCCATTTTTCATGGCTGCTATCGCGGAGGAAGCCCTGACATGTCCCGGAAAGAAATATGGTATGAAACGCTGCATGCCAACTTCGGTCAGTATTTTTCAATAGATCAGGTTCTTTACCACGAAAAGACCGACCATCAGGATTTAATCATTTTTGAAAATGCCGCACTGGGCCGGGTAATGGCGCTGGATGGCGTGGTACAGACCACCGAGCGGGATGAATTCATCTATCACGAAATGCTGACCCATGTCCCACTGCTGGCACACGGCAACGCAAAGCGTGTGCTGATCATCGGTGGCGGCGACGGCGGTATGTTGCGAGAAGTCTGTCGCCATCGCGATATTGAGCAGATCACCATGGTAGAAATAGACGCTGGCGTCGTCGCATTCTGTCGCCAATACCTGCCTGATCATAATGCCGGTGCCTATGACGACCCCCGGTTCCGCCTGGTCATTGCCGATGGTGTTGATTTCGTTAGCGCCTGCCAGGAAAAATTTGACGTCATTATATCCGATTGCACCGACCCAATAGGTCCGGGAGAAAGCCTGTTCACTTCTGATTTCTATCAAGGATGCGCCCGCTGTCTGAATGATGGTGGCATCTTTGTTGCCCAGAACGGTGTTTGCTTTCTGCAACAGGATGAAGCCGTCAACAGCCACCAGAAGCTGAGTCATTATTTCAGCGATGTCAGCTTTTATCAGGCCGCAATCCCCACCTATTACGGTGGAATCATGACGTTTGCCTGGGCCAGCGATAACCCTCTATTGCGTACACTCTCGCTGGAAGCGCTGCAGCAGCGTTTTACCGCCTCCAGGATTGTATGCCGCTATTATAATCCGGCCGTTCACGTCGGCAGTTTTGCCCTGCCGCAGTATTTACTGAATGCGTTGTCAGCCGCCCGCTGATCTCCTGAATGCATAAGGGGGTGAATTAAATTGCAAAAGCTGAAACTGCATGGCTTTAACAATCTGACTAAAAGCCTGAGTTTTTGTATCTACGATATCTGTTATGCCAAGACGCCCGCCGATCGCGATGGTTATATCGCCTATATCGACGAGCAGTACAACGCCAATCGTTTGACAGAAATCCTGACCGAAACCTGCTCTATCATCGGCGCCAATATCCTCAATATCGCCCGGCAAGACTATGAGCCCCAAGGGGCCAGCGTCACCATTCTGGTCAGTGAAGAACCGGTCGATCCACGGGATGTGGATACATCGGAGCATCCTGGCCCGTTGCCAAACGCCATCGTCGCCCATCTTGATAAAAGCCACATCTGCGTACACACCTACCCGGAAAGCCACCCTGAGGGGGGCCTGTGTACGTTCCGCGCTGATATCGAAGTCTCCACCTGTGGCGTTATCTCCCCGCTAAAAGCGCTCAACTACCTGATCCACCAGCTTGAGTCAGATATTGTTACCATCGACTACCGTGTTCGGGGCTTCACACGCGATATCAACGGCGTGAAACATTTCATCGACCATAAAATCAATTCTATTCAGAACTTTATGTCTGAAGATATGAAATCCCTGTATCACCTGATGGACGTGAATGTTTACCAGGAAAACATCTTTCACACCAAAATGTTGCTGAAGGATTTTGATCTCAAACACTATCTGTTTAACGTCAGTCCGGAAGAACTCAGCCAGGAAGAGCGTAAGCGCATTACAAATCTGTTGTATCGCGAGATGCAGGAGATTTATTACGGCAGAAATATTCCCATCGTTTGACGGCCTGAAGGACATCGGGGGCGACGGTCCCCGCTCTTTTCCGATTTTGTCAGCGGACATCAGGGTACGGAACAAGAAAAACGGAATCACTGAAAACGAGGATTGATCACAGGACAAAAAGACGAAGCCCCGGACGGACAAGGCCCAGGGCTTCTGAATGGTTGGCGGTGCGGACGGGACTCGAACCCGCGACCCCCGGCGTGACAGGCCGGTATTCTAACCGACTGAACTACCGCACCGCGCTGTGCTCATAGAGCGGGAGGGATATTATTGCGCGCGGCAGAAACCGTCAATGTTTTTTATCACTAACCGATTCTATTTGTTTACAATTTCGTCGCAATGGCGAGTTATTGCCCGTCACTGCGATCAATTCCGCCACAAACAGCTGCCGCCTTTCTTCATCACCAGATCGAGACGCTGCTCATGTGCCATCAATTCATCATCATTGGCATGAATGACTTTCAACGCCGAGGCTGGACGGGCAATACGCTGTATCGCTTCCGCCACCACCGCCTGTTGTGTTCCTTCGTTGTCGCTGGAAAACGCCAGAGACGTTTGACCGCCGGTCATCGCCAGATAAACTTCCGCCAGAATTTCAGCGTCAAGCAATGCTCCATGCAGAGTTCGCTTGCTATTGTCTATCTGATAGCGTGTACACAACACATCCAGGTTATTACGTTTTCCGGGGAACAACCGGCGCGCCATCGCCAAGCTATCCGTAATACTGCAAAATGTTTCGGTCTTCGGGATATCCCGATTCAACATACGGAATTCGTAATCCATAAAACCGATATCAAACGATGCATTATGGATTACCAGTTCCGCACCACGGATGAACTCAATAAATTCATCGACAATGTCGGCATAGGTTGGCCGATCAATCAAGAACTCGTCACTGATGCCATGAATCTGAAACGCTTCGGGATCTACCAACCGATCCGGCTTAAGATATACATGGTAGTGTCGTCCCGTTAACCGACGGTTGATGACTTCCACCGCACCAATTTCAATAATACGGTGGCCTTCATAATGAACCCCCAGCCGGTTCATGCCGGTGGTTTCGGTATCAAGGACGACTTGTCTCGTAATTACAGTGCTCATCGGTTTCGTTTATGTCAGACTTGGGCTTTTGATCTTATGAACAAGAGTCTACCAGAGATGCTCAAGCAGGTTGAAATTTTCACTGACGGTTCCTGTCTCGGAAACCCTGGCCCTGGCGGCTATGGTGCGCTGTTACGCTATAAACAGCACGAAAAAACCCTCAGTGGGGGGTACCGTCTGACAACCAACAACCGCATGGAACTGATGGCCGCCATTGCAGCCCTGGAAACGTTAACAACCGAATGTGAAGTCACACTCAGCACCGATAGCCAATATGTCCGGCAAGGCATTACTCAGTGGATTCATAACTGGAAAAAACGCGGCTGGAAAACTACGGAGAAGAAACCGGTCAAAAATGCCGATTTATGGCAACGATTGGATACCGCAGTTCAGCGTCACCATTTGCACTGGAAATGGATTAAAGGGCATTCCGGTCACCCGGAAAACGAGCGATGCGATGTGCTGGCCAAACAGGCGGCAAATAATCCCACGCAGGAAGACACTGGGTATCAACCCGATTGATGACTCTGGTGGTAGCTCTTCGTCGCGCCCAAAGGACGGCGTAATGATGATTTTCTAAACAAGGTTTTAGAGGGGGTAATCGTCAGTGGAATTGTTCGCTTCCGCACGATCAGCACATTAATGCATCCAAGCAAAGGCAAATGATTTCGCCAGACCCCACGTTCCTGATGACGCCAGGGCAATACATGCAAGCTGTCATGGTGTACTACTTCATAATTCAGCAGACTCAACCAGTCTATTACCCGCATCTGGCTGAACATTCTGCTGCAATAAGGCTGCCGACGCCGGACTCCGGGCAACAACTTCCCCATGCCAACCAGACTAATCGGATTGAAGCCGCTGATAATAAGCCAACCATCGCTAATCAACACGCGATCAATTTCTCGCAACACTCGGTGAGGATCAGCGGAATATGACAGCGTATGCGCCAACAGGCAGGCATCAATAGATTTCTCGGCGAAAGGCAGTTGATAAGGATCAGCGACAACATGCGCTCGGCCAAGAGCCGGGCACATATTGACTTGATGAGGGATCGTACATTCCTCACTGTCAATTTCTATGCTCAGAGCACCGACCTTCAATAAATGAAAACCAAAAATCTTTGACCACCAAGGGGATAGCGCTGTATTCAGCGTTTCTTTATACAAATTTCCCCAGGGAATCTTCTCCCATGATTCTGGCGCGGCTATCTTCTGTAATGTTTGTGCAGGTTTCATGTTCCAGTATCTTCCCCAGACAAATCGAAACAAGGATGCAGTATGAATCTTATCAGTGTTCCCGCTTTTACGGATAACTACATATGGCTACTGGAGCATGAGAATCAATGTGTCATCGTTGACCCCGGTGATGCATCTCCAGTGTTGTCGGCCATTGAGGAACGTCAGCTAAATCCTGTCGCAATTCTATTAACCCATCATCACCATGACCACACAGGGGGCGTGACTGCACTAAAAGAGCGCTTTGCTTCCATACCGGTTTATGGCCCGGAAGAAACCCGACTGAAGGGGGCAACGCAAATCGTACACGAAGGTAGTGTCATACTGCTGTTAGGATCAGAATTCTCTGTTTTTTCCGTTCCGGGACACACGGCGGGACATATCGCGTATTATAGCGCCCCATATTTGTTCTGCGGTGACACATTATTTTCTGCTGGCTGCGGGCGCATTTTTGAAGGAACGCCGGAGCAGATGTGGGGGTCAGTCAGTAGATTAGCGCAGCTACCAGATGAAACACTGGTTTGCTGTGCTCATGAATACACACAGTCCAATCTTGAATTCGCACATCATATCTGGCCAGAAGAGACTGACATTCGCGATTATTTACTCAAAATCAGACAATTACGAGAGAAAGGATCACCATCCTTGCCTTCCCGATTAGGAGTAGAACGTAGAATAAATATTTTTCTAAGATGTAATGATATTGATTTAAAAAGAAAATTTTTAAATAACATGGATACTGATGCAGATTGGCAAATTTTTGCGCATTTACGCACAATGAAAAACCAATTCTGACGTTTTTTGTTGTGCCTGACAGCCAATCAAAGTATGATTGCGTGTCTTTTAAGCAACTATTGACATATATATGAAGACTAAAGCGACCCTCATCGCCTCAGTCTTGTTAACGGGTTGCCAAGTATCGCCTTACGATACTTCCCAACCCAGACAACATGCACAGAGTCTGTCTTCGGCAGGTCAAAGTGAAGCAAGAATGTACACAAATGGTCGAGAGACCGATGCACGTTGGCTGGATGATAACAGCCTCGCGCAGCGAGATTTGTGGAACTTCATTGGCGACGAGCTGAAGATGGAGGTTCCGGATAACGCCCGGATCCGCGAGCAAAAAGCGCGTTATTTAAAAAATAAGAGCTATCTCCACGATGTAACATTACGGGCAGAGCCGTACATGTACTGGATAGTCGAGCAGATTAAACAACGTAATATGCCGATGGAACTGGTACTGCTACCCATAGTGGAGAGCGCTTTTGACCCAAATGCCAGATCATCTGCCAATGCCGTCGGCTTATGGCAGATAGTCCCGCATACAGGGCGTAATTATGGTTTGAAACAGAATCAATGGTACGACGGACGCAGAGACGTGGTGGCATCCACGACTGTAGCGCTTGATATGATGCAACGTCTTAACCGCATGTTTGATGGTGACTGGTTATTAACTGTCGCTGCTTATAATGCAGGAGAAGGACGGATCATGCAGGCGGTTAAAGCCAGTAAGGCCAAGGGGCGCCCTATAAATTATTGGGCTCTTGCTTTGCCTTATGAAACTTCTACGTATGTACCCAAAATGCTGGCACTGAGTGAAATTCTCAAACACAGCAAAAAGTATGGTGTTGAGTTACCGAAGCCCAATGAAAATCGGGCTTTAGCGCGGGTTGAGCTGGGTCAGCAAATGGAATTGACCCAGGCTGCAGAGCTTGCGGGTTTATCCGTCAGCAAGCTAAAAAGCTATAACACCGGTTACAAACGTGATGTGACGGCACCCAATGGTCCTCATTACATAATGGTGCCAAAATCACACGTTGCTCAGTTGAAAGACTCTTTAGCTGACGGTGATATAGCAGTGGCAGTGCAACCCGTGAAGATGGTGCAAGCAAGCCTCAGTACGACATATAAGGTTCGTTCTGGCGACACGTTATCCAGTATTGCCAAGCGTATGAAAGTGAGTACCCAGGATTTGCAAAAATGGAACCGCCTTAAGGGTAACTCACTGAAAATAGGACAAAGCCTGCAGGTAGCGCAAGTTAGCGCATCATCTGCAACCGTCAAATTGTCCAGCAGTAAACAGAGTTCGATAGTCTATCGTGTTCAGAAGGGTGATTCGTTGGCAAGCATAGCGAAACGCCATGGTGTGAACACCACAGATGTAATGCGCTGGAATTCGGTGATCAATAAGAACGCCAATATCCAGCCAGGTGATAGATTAACGCTTTACGTTACCGATAAGCAGTCTCCAGAATCATGATAAGTTCTGTAGAAATAAGCGTAGGTTTGTCTGCTGCCCTTCGTAAATAAAGACAGGCGTAGCGAATGTGAACTACTTGATGTGTAAAAAGTAAGCCAACGTCGCTATGCCTGTTTCTCAAACCTGCCAACACTCAACGATCGCGCGCCCTGAGTACACTTGTCAATCTCGCAGAAATACTTTGCTTGATAGGATTAGTGTCTCCCTCGTATTGACCGCTACATCCTTTAGTGCTGAATGTTATGGAAAGGCACTTTGGTGAAGTTAATCATTGGAATGCCCCAGTCCCTGGCGACATTCAGTACCCGACTCACCGCATGACTCTCTGCTCATTGATAGACAGGATCCCTGACAAAGGTAGCGTGCGGCTTTTTTCAGAATATCCCGTTCTTCTTCTGTGCGTTTCAACCGCAACCGGAGCTTCAGGATCTCATTTCTAGCTTCCAGTAAAACAGGATTGCTGTTCGTTTTTAGCGGGTTTGATAGCCCTTAACACATGTAGAGGTTGTGTGCAGAAACACCCAGGAGATCGAAAGCTTCGGCACGAAATAGCCGCACTCCGTGATTTGACGGACAGCTTCTTCTTTAAATTCAGGTGTAAATCGTGGTGTGCCCATACGTTCCTCCCATGCTCAAACTATAGCGCAGGAGCGTCTATATCACGATGAGCGCTGTCCACAACCCAGATTCAAGATACGCCAAACTCAACCAACAGGGGATTATGATCCGATGCATCAGTCACTAGCACTGAAGATCGCGAAACATCCAACTCGCGATAAAAAATAAAATCCAAGGGGCGCCCAAAGGCTCTTCGTCTATGATCGTCAGCAAAAATGACCTCAACCAGCCGCATTTGCTCAACAAATCGATAGAGTGCATTTAGCCTCGGTTGACTCCATGCATTGAAGTCTCCAGCCATAATTACTGGTCCATGGTGGTTTAGAAGCTGTATCCCTATAGCATCCAACTGCTTGGTATAAATTTCCACACCAAGGCTAAAATTGATCGCATGAATATTCACCACCATCAACAATCGGCCATCATGGAGATGGTATGCTGTCACCAATGCCGATTTAGCCAATCGAATCAATGGCTCACGTTCCCGCATAGGAAAGCAATACATAGGCTGAACAGCTGATAACGTCATAACACCAGAAGAATGCTGAGGAAGACTAAATGCTGGAACCTGATCAGCAGATAAATAGTGCGTAGTGGCAAATCGAATGAGCTCGGGAGTGGACTGAGCCTCTTGCAACAACATCAGTTGCGCGCTGTGCCCAAATTGTTTTAATACAGACAGCCAATTAATGCGTTGCTGCTTAAATATATTCCAAACAACGACTTGTAAAACCTCTTCTTTTCGCAATAACCGCCCTGCAGGAGCAATATGCTCTGAATAGTATTGCAGTGCTGGAGGAAAAATACGTTTTACGGGCTGTCCCGCAACGTATCTCATTGCATAAGTTTTACTGCGCACATTTCGCCCGTACTTGCTGTAATCATGTAGTAATAAACCTTGTTATAGAAGCTTTGCTCCTGGCTTTCAATCCATTAGCAAGAATAAACCCCTTGGACTGACCCCACGACAGTAGACAAAACCTGTCCTCACGACGAGGCCTGTTCAAAGGCCTCCGGGCTGACGCCGCCGAGATGACTGTGGCGCCGGGCCCGGTTGTAAAACACTTCAATGTAATCGAAGATATCCGCTCGGGCCAGAGCCCGGGTTTTGTATATTCTCTTTCTGATGCGTTCTTTTTTCAGCGAACTGAAGAACGATTCGGCCACCGCATTATCCCAGCTGTTGCCACGCCGGCTCATGCTCGGGGCCAGGTTATTGGCCCGGCAGAAGCGTTGCCAGTCATCACTGCCGTACTGGCTGCCCTGATCGCTATGTACGATGACCTCGCCGTCGGGTTTACGTCGCCAGACAGCCATCATCAGCGCATCCAGCGCCAGTTCGCGTGAGAGAGTCGGCTTCATCGACCAGCCCACTACGTTACGGGCAAAGAGGGTCGATAACTACCGCCAGATACAACCAGCCCTGCCAGGTGCGGATATAAGTGATGTCGGTGACCCAGACCTGATTGGCCCGGACAACAGTAAACTGCCGCTGCACGCGATTAGGCGCGACTACTGAGGGTCTGCCAGCGATACGGCGTGGCGCTTTATAGCCGCGCACAGCTTTAATCCGGTTCAGTTGCATGATGCGGCTCACCCGGTTTTTACCGCAGGTTTCCCCGATTTCGTTCAGGTCGCCATGAACCCGCCGGTAACCGTAAACGCCTCCGCTCAGTGAGTATGAGTCACGGATAAGCATCAGCAGGCGCTCGTTATCTTTATCACGCGCCGAAACAGGGTTATGCAGCCACGCATAGAACCCGGCCCGGGCGACATTCAGTACCCGACACTTCGTCATCACACCCCATATATTGCGGTGCTCATTGATAAAGCGGTACTTCAGTCGGGCTCCCTTGCAAAGTACCGCGCGGCCTTTTTCAGGATATCCCGTTCTTCTTCGGTGCGTTTTAGCTGCGCCCGTAGTTTCAGGATCTCGCTTTTGGCTTCCAGTAAATCACGGGCATGCTGTTCACTGTTATCAGGTTTGATAGCCCGTAGCCACTTGTAGAGGCTGTGTGCAGAAACCCCCAGACGGTCAGATACTTCGGCAACGGAATAACCGCGTTCCGTTATTTGACGGACGGCTTCTTCCTTAAATTCAGGTGTAAATCGTGGTGTGCCCATATGCTCCCCCTATGCTCAAACTATAGAGCAGGATCGTCTACCGGGGGGGAGTCCTCCAATAGGGCAGGTTCGTCTACCGGAGCGGGGCAGTTCACATTGCTGATTTTTTGACAATAATAGAAAGCCCTAGGTATGACACCTAGGGCTTGAAAAAGTGGCGGTGCGGACGGGACTCGAACCCGCGACCCCCGGCGTGACAGGCCGGTATTCTAACCGACTGAACTACCGCACCACCGATTCTGTCTGTTATCAGAGGAGTCAATCTGATAACCCGGTGTATTACACCTTCAAATTTAAGCCTGGCAGTTCCCTACTCTCACATGGGGAGACCCCACACTACCATCGGCGCTACGGCGTTTCACTTCTGAGTTCGGCATGGGGTCAGGTGGGACCACCGCGCTATCGCCGCCAGGCATATTCT
>NZ_JAAWVW010000022.1:0-53961 GCF_014855505.1 Musicola keenii
GTCCTGCGAGTGCCCACACAGATTGTCTGATTAATTGTTAAAGAGCAGTGCGACCGGCTTACAGCCTGCTGTCGCGAGGTGGCGTATACTACGCTTTCCTCATTTGGAGTCAACGACTTTTTTCGCTTTCTCCGTCCTGTACCGCGCTGGCGTTACGCCGTTGCCGTCTCAGTGGTGGCGCATTATAGGGACTTATCCGCACCTGACAAGCGTTAATTTTCAAAAAACCGAACAAGCGCTCACTTTTAAACCAATAAGCTATTTTTTCATCACAAGCAGTCTTTTTTCACTAAAAAGCCCGGAAATCGTGTCCGGGCTTTTACTTTCACGCCATCACTGCTACTGATGTGCGACGATAGACTCATTCTGCACATCCAGAACAATAGGCTTTCCTGGAAGCAGTTCGCCCGACAGAATCCGCTGCGCCAATGGGTTTTCTATCATCTGCTGGATGGCCCGCTTCAACGGGCGTGCCCCATAGACAGGATCAAATCCGGATTTTCCCAACAACTCCAATGCGGCATCAGAGATAGAAACACTATATCCACGTTCATCCAAACGTTTATAGAGCCTTTGCAGTTGAATCTGGGCAATAGAAGCAATGTGATTCCGCGCCAAGGGATGAAATACCACCACCTCATCAATACGGTTGATGAACTCAGGCCGAAAATGGTGACTCACGACATTCAGTACCATATCGCGCATTTGCCCATAATTCATGTCACCGAATCGATCCTGAATCAAATCGGAACCCAGGTTCGACGTCATAATCACAACCGTATTGCGAAAATCCACGGTGCGACCTTGCCCATCGGTTAACCGCCCATCATCCAACACTTGCAGCAAGATATTGAATACATCTGGGTGAGCTTTCTCTACTTCGTCCAACAAAATTACAGAGTAAGGGCGACGACGAACAGCCTCCGTCAAATAACCGCCTTCTTCATACCCCACATATCCAGGAGGTGCACCAACGAGACGAGAAACAGAATGCTTCTCCATAAACTCAGACATATCAATGCGAACCATAGCGTCATCGCTATCGAACAAAAATGCGGCCAACGTTTTACAAAGCTCCGTCTTCCCCACCCCGGTCGGCCCAAGGAACAAGAATGAACCGATGGGCCGATTGGGATCAGACAGCCCTGCGCGGCTACGCCGGATAGAATTGGCGACAGCTTCGACGGCTTCATTCTGACCGATAACACGTTGATGCATTTCCTGCTCCATGCGCAGCAGTTTGTCACGCTCACTCTCTAACATCCGGGATACCGGGATTCCCGTCCAGCGGGCAAGCACCTCGGCAATCTCTGCATCGGTTACGCGGTTACGCAATAGACGCATAGTTTTCCCTTCCACCTGATTTGCCGCCGCAAGTTCCTTTTCCAGCTCAGGAATCTTGCCATACTGCAATTCAGACATCCGACCTAAATCACCCTGACGCCGCGCCTGTTCCAACGCCAACTTAGCTTGTTCCAGAGCCGCTTTGATGTTTTGCGTTCCAGTTAGAGAGGCTTTCTCCGCCTTCCATTCCTCTTCCAGCTTGGAATATTCACGCTCCTTCTGTTCCAGTTCCGCATTCAGAATTTCCAACCGTTTCAGGCTGGCATCGTCGGACTCTTTCTTGAGCGCCTGCTGTTCGAGTTTTAACTGAATGATGCGCCGATCCAAGCGATCAAGCGGCTCCGGTTTAGAATCAATCTGCATACGAATGCTAGAAGCAGCCTCGTCGATCAAATCAATCGCCTTATCCGGCAACTGGCGATCTGAGATATATCGGTGGGACAACATGGCTGCGGCGACGATCGCCGGATCGGTAATTTGCACATGATGGTGCAACTCATAGCGTTCTTTCAGTCCTCGCAAAATGGCTATGGTGTCTTCAACTGTCGGTTGTGCGACAAATACCTTCTGGAACCGGCGCTCCAGTGCCGCATCCTTTTCAATATACTGACGATATTCGTCCAGTGTCGTTGCGCCAACACAGTGCAACTCACCGCGCGCCAGCGCTGGCTTGAGCATATTACCTGCATCCATGGCACCATCGGCCTTACCGGCACCTACCATGGTATGCAGTTCATCAATGAACAGAATAACGTTGCCTTCCTGTTTAGCCAGATCGTTCAGGACGCCTTTCAGACGTTCCTCGAACTCACCACGATACTTGGCCCCGGCAACCAGAGCGCCCATATCCAACGCCAGCACACGCTTGTGTTTCAAACCTTCAGGGACTTCGCCATTGATAATCCGTTGTGCAAGTCCTTCGACAATCGCGGTTTTACCGACCCCTGGTTCACCAATCAACACAGGGTTGTTCTTGGTCCGGCGTTGCAATACCTGGATAGTGCGACGAATTTCTTCATCACGCCCAATGACGGGATCCAACTTACCTTGTTCAGCCCGCTCAGTTAAATCGATAGTAAATTTCTTCAACGCCTGCCGCTGATCTTCGGCACTTTGTTCATTTACCTGCTCGCCACCACGAATCTGCTCAATGGCTTTATTGACGTTTTCAGACGTAGCACCAGCACGCATCAACAAATCGCTTAACGTACCGTGAGCTTCAAACACAGACAACACAAACAACTCGGACGAAATAAACGTATCGCCGCGCTTTTGCGCCAGCTTATCGCAGATATTGAGAGTACGAACCAACTCACTAGATGGTTGAACATCCCCCCCGGTTCCTTCCACCTGAGGAAGACGCGCAATCGCTTGAGCAATGTCTTGTTTTAACCGTCCAATGTTAGCGCCAGCGGCCGTTAACAACGGCGCAACCGTCCCACCTTCCTGAGAAACAAGGGCACTCATTAAATGCAAAGGTTCGATGAATTGATGATCTCGCCCAAGAGCAAGAGATTGGGCATCAGCGAGGGCAAGCTGGAATTTATTGGTAAGACGATCCAGACGCATAACTCCTCCCATACATACTGGTCAAAATTGCTACTGGAGATTAAGTGAGGTCATCCCTCAAAATTTCAAGATTATTTTGCCAGTAATAATGGAGGAAAAACGTTAATCGTTCTGGATCGCCTTAATTCAATAGGTTATATCAGCCAAATCAAAGTTGCCATACGTCCGGTCACGCCATCCCGCCGGTAAGAAAAAAATTTATCGTTCTCGCTGACGGTACAAGCGTTCCCGCCAAAAATTTGGGTCACACCGGCACGTTGCAGGCGTAATCTGGCAAGCTGATAGATATCCGCGAAGAATTTACTATTGTGGGGGACGAAAGCACCAGTTGTCGCCACATCACTACTGATAAAAGCGTCTCTAACCTCCCCACCGACTTCGAACCGGCTCGGCCCAATCGCCGGCCCCATCCAGGCCATGATGGCCTCAGGAGGGGCGCGAAACACGCTGATCGTCTGTTCCAGCACCCCAGCCTGTAGCCCTCGCCATCCAGCATGTGCAGCTGCAATTTCTTTACCATCGGCAGAACAGAACAGCACCGGTAAGCAATCAGCCGTCATCACCGCGCAGACCCGATCACGGCGCGTGGTATACACCGCATCGCCGGTCTGCGTATCAGGCTGTTCGGGATCAAGATTGACGACATGGGTACCGTGTACCTGTTCCAGCCAGAATGGCATGGCCGGCAAAGAGGCCATCGAGACCAGATGCTTCCGATTTGTCTCAACAGAAAGAGGTTCATCGCCAACATGGTTTCCGAGATTAAAGGTTCCATAAGGATGAGTGCTAACACCACCATTTCGGGTGGTAGTACAGGCTCGAATCGTTTCCGGCGCAGGCCAATCCGGCTTGATTAACATACAATCACCAATCGAGTTGATCTTTGAAAGCTTCAGTATCTGCTTTAAGCGCAGCAATCAGCTCCACCATATCCTGGGGCAACGGCGCATGCCACTCCATCTCGATACAGCTGATAGGATGATAAAGTCGCAGCATCGTGGCATGTAATGCCTGACGATCAAAATGACGCAGCACCGTCAGGAATTCATCCGATGCGCCTTTAGGAAAACGCGGGCGTCCACCGTATAACGGATCGCCCACTAATGGGTGATTAATATGTGCCATATGGACACGAATCTGGTGGGTTCTGCCAGTTTCCAGGCGGAGTCTCAAGCGCGTGTGGGCACGAAAATGCTCCATGATGCGATAATGCGTCACCGCAGGTTTGCCCATAGGATGAACGGCCATATGCGTGCGCTTAGTCGGATGGCGTGCAATCGGTTCAGCAACCGATCCTCCTGCCGTCATCGTGCCATTTGCAACCGCCTCATACTCGCGAGTAATTTCCCTTGCCTGCAACGACTCGACCAGGCGCGTCTGCGCCGGAACATTTTTAGCGACCACCATCAACCCCGTCGTGTCCTTATCAAGACGGTGTACAATCCCAGCCCGGGGAACATCGGCGATTGCCGGATAATGGTGCAGTAGTGCATTCAGGACAGTGCCGTCAGGGTTCCCCGCCCCTGGGTGTACCACTAAATCGCGCGGCTTATTGATAACCAGGATATCCTCATCCTCATACACAATATCCAGTTGAATCGGCTGAGCATCCCAACGGACGTCTTCCTCGATTATGGCAGTAATTGACACAGACTCCCCGCCAAGCACTTTTTCTTTGGGTTTATCAATTACATTGCCGTTAATTTGTACCCTTTGCTCCAGAATCCATGTTTTTATGCGGGAACGCGAATAATCAGGGAACAATTCGGCCAAAGCCTGATCTAATCGTTGACCTAGTTGAGATTCATCCACCGTCGCGGTGAGTTGTACTTGTTGGGGCATATTTGCAGCTTCTTTATTAACGTTGGGTTTTAACGGCGACGCCGTTTAAAATAATGTACTATTGTAGCTGGTCTTCATCGGGAGCTTAACGGACAGTTTCCCGGAAAAAACACACTGAGGATAATCAAAACGTCATGACGCGTATGAAATACCTGGTGGCTGCTGCCACGTTGAGCCTGGCGCTGGCTGGTTGTTCCAATTCAAAAGATACAGTTCCCGATCGTCCGCCTGCAGAACTGTACGCTACCGCCCAGGAAAAATTACAAAGCGGCAACTTTAAAGCAGCCATCACTCAGTTGGAAGCGTTGGATAACCGTTATCCATTCGGCCCATACTCTCAGCAGGTACAGTTGGACCTGATCTACGCTTACTATAAATCCGCCGATCTGTCTCTGGCTCAGGCGTCAATAGATCGTTTTATTCGACTGAACCCGACACACCCTAACGTAGATTACGTGCTGTATATGCGAGGATTGACCAACATGGCGCTGGATGATAGCGCACTACAGGGCTTCTTTGGTGTCGATCGCTCAGATCGAGATCCTCAATATGCTCGCTCAGCCTTCAAAGCGTTTAGTCAGTTGGTTCAGGGATATCCGCGCAGCCTGTATGCAACCGATGCCAGCAAACGTCTGGCTTACCTTAAGGAACGTTTGGCCAAATATGAGTTCTCCGTTGCGCAATACTACACGAAACGTGGCGCTTATGTGGCAGTAGTGAATCGGGTAGAACAAATGTTGAAGGATTATCCTGACACGCAGGCCACCAGAAAGGCCCTGCCGCTGATGGAGAACGCCTACCGGGAGTTGCAGCTAGTCGGGGAGGCAGACAAAGTAGCGAAAATCATCGCCGCGAACCCTGCATAAAAAAACACCAAAAAAACCTCTTGAAACGGCAGCTTCGGCTGCCGTTTTCTATATCAGGAGCAGATTGGCATAAAAAACACCGCCAAACTGAACCAATAAATCTTATTGATTCTGGCACAACGGATGTGTCTCCACAAGCTTGCGCCGCACGTTCCAGAAGGCATCTCACAAATCGGTATTTATCAGGCTAAAGTAGCAAAAAAAAGTGATCATAATCACCCAATTTGCGATATCTCGGGGTATGCTGAAATCATTCAGGACGGACAAGACAGAGAGGTAAGTATTTATGACTATCAATATTACCAGTAAGCAAATGGAGATTACCCCCGCAATTCGTCAGCATGTCGAAGACCGTCTCAGCAAACTGGATAAGTGGCAAGCACACCTGATAAATCCGCACATTATCCTGTCGAAAGAAGCGCCATACTTTGTAGTGGATGCAACAATTAACACCCCAAACGGCCCATTAGTAGCCAGCGCCAAACATGAAGACATGTACGCCGCGGTGAATGAGTTGATAAACAAGCTGGAACGTCAGTTAAACAAAGTTCAGCACAAGAGCGAATCTCGCCGCGCCGATAGTTGTATCAAAGATGCCAATCTGCAGGCACCGGCAGAATAAACAATTTTGCCTCTGTTGATATCAACGCGCCGAAAGGCGCGTTTCTTATTGACAGGATGAAAAGCCAGCAGGTACCTTACCTGCATCCATCTTAAGGATTTTGTTAATGACACTACACCCGTTTTTCTTCGTATTCTTTTTTACCCTCTCCACTTCGTGGGGCGAATGTATCGTGTAAGTAAGAATACGAAGACGAACAAAAAAGCCCCCGACCAAGGGGCTTTTTTTATATGGACAGCAAACAGGTATACACAATGACCGATAATCCATTACAGGCGCTGCGCGAGCGCATTACCACACTGGATATGCAACTGCTCGACCTGCTGGCACAACGACGTGAACTGGCGCTGGAAGTAGCTCGTGCCAAACAACATTCACATCGACCGATCAGAGACAAGGAGCGCGAGCGGGACTTACTCTCCCGGTTAGTAGAAGAAGGCAAGAAACGTCATCTGGACGGCCACTATATTACGCGCCTCTTCCAACTGATTATTGAAGACTCGGTTCTCACCCAACAGGCATTGTTGCAACAGCACCTAAACCCCGGCGGCATTCCTTCCGCCAGAATCGCCTTTCTGGGCCCCAAAGGTTCTTACTCTCACCTCGCCGCCAGGCAATATTCAGCCCGTCACTTCGAGCAAATTATCGAATGTGGCTGTCAGCGCTTTCAGGATATTGTCAATCTGGTAGAAACCGGCCAGGCCGATTATGCTGTATTGCCTATTGAAAACACCAGTTCAGGCTCAATCAACGACGTCTACGATCTCCTGCAACATACAGGGTTATCGATTGTTGGCGAGCTGAACAACCCCATTGACCATTGCGTGCTTGTCGCCGTTGATACCGAACTCGATAAAATCAAAACGGTTTACAGCCATCCGCAACCATTCCAGCAATGCAGCAACTTTATCAATCGGTTTCCTCATTGGAAAATTGAGTATTGTGAGAGTACCGCGGCAGCAATGGCCAAAGTCGCCGAGCTGAACACACCCGATGTGGCGGCGTTAGGCAGCGAAGCCGGCGGTATGCTCTATCAATTGCAGGTATTGGAACACAACCTGGCCAATCAGACGCAGAATATTACCCGCTTTATCGTACTGGCGCGCAAACCGATTGATGTTACAGAACAAGTCCCGGCGAAGACCACGCTAATTATGGCGACCGGTCAACAATCGGGAGCACTGGTAGAAGCGTTGCTGGTACTTCGTGAACACGGCATCGTCATGACCAAACTGGAGTCGCGCCCAATCCACGGCAACCCGTGGGAAGAAATGTTTTATATCGACGTACAGGCAAATCTACGCAGTGAACCAACCCAAAAAGCACTGCAAGAACTCGCTGCTATCACTCGTTCTCTCAAGGTTCTCGGTTGTTATCCCGGCGAGAACGTCATTCCAGTCGAACCCGCATAAAAAAGCGCGCCGTTTTAACGGCGCGCTTTTTTGATCAATAGAACCTTCACTGTCGGATATCGTTCGCCTGACGCAGCAAGGCTCGGCTTTCTACCATGAATCGGCGTGCATAATCACCAAACCAGTGCTCTACTTTCCGGAAGCTGGCAACAAATGCCTCTTTATCACCGGCCTCCAGCAAAGCGAGCGCTTCACCAAAACGCCGATAATAACGCTTAATCAACGCCAGATTATTGCCTGATGACATGATGATGTCGGCATACAGTTGGGGATCCTGTGCAAACAACCGCCCCACCATCGCCAGTTCAAGCCGATAGATGGGCGATGAAAGCGCCAGCAACTGTTCGATCTGTACGTTTTCCTCGGCAAGATGCAGCCCATAGGCAAAAGTAGCGAAATGCCGCAGCGCCTGAATGAACGCCATATTCTGATCGTGCTCAACGGCACTGATACGATGCAATCTAGCTCCCCAGACCTGAATTTGTTCCAGCAGCCACTGATAAGCTTCCGGCTGACGACCATCGCAGTACACCACTACCTGCTTGGCAAGACTGCCAGTATCAGGCCCAAACATGGGATGTAGCCCAACGACCGGCCCCTGATGCGCCGCCAGCATGGCCTGAAGCGGGGCATTTTTCACAGAGGCCAGATCAACCAGAATACAATCATCCGGTAATTTCGGCAGGCGGGCGATCACCTGCTCGGTGATATGAATTGGCACACTGATGATCACCATTCCCGCATCCGCCAGCAAAGCATCAGCCTGCGGCCAATCACCCTGTTCAAGGATCCGCACCTGATACCCGGACAACGTGAGCATCTTGTCAAACATTCGCCCCATTTGCCCACGTCCACCAACAATAACGATCGGCCGCAGTTCTGGACGCAGCGTTTTGAACCCCTTGTCATTCTCGCTGGTATAGGATTCACGCATCACTCGCCGCAGCACATCCTCGATCAAATCAGGAGGAACACCCAACACCTCAGCATCCTCGCGTCGTGAACTCAGCATCGCCGCTTCCCGATCAGGCGCATAAATTGGCAATCCATAACGGCTTTTTACTTCACCGACTTCTGCAACCAGTTGCAGTCGACGCGACAACAGTGCCAATAATGCTTTATCAACTTCATCGATCTGATCACGTAAAGCGGTCAGTTCAGCGACCATTTATTTTCTCCTCACGAATTGGCGCGGATTGCGGAAAGTTCCTGATGAATCGAACGCAATAACGTTTCGGTACTTTCCCAACTGATGCAGGCATCTGTCACGGATACACCGTAACGCATTTCCGAACGGGGCTGTTCAGAAGACTGATTACCCTCATGAATATGGCTTTCCAGCATCAGCCCAATGATGGAATGGTTACCCATTTTCAGTTGCTCAATCGCTGATTCCACCACCAGCGGCTGACGACGATAATCTTTGTTCGAATTACCGTGGCTACAATCTATCATCAGCGCCGGATTCAGTCCTGCATCCCGCATTTGTTTTTCACATTCAGCCACATCGGCTGGGCTGTAATTTGGCTTTTTACCACCGCGCAAAATCACATGGCCGTCAGGATTCCCCTGAGTCTGCAGTAAACAAACCTGGCCGCATTGATTGATACCCACAAAACGATGTGGCATAGCCGCAGCTTTCATCGCATTGATGGCCGTCCCTAGACTCCCATCCGTACCATTCTTGAAACCCACAGGCATAGAAAGACCCGATGCCATTTCACGGTGTGTCTGTGACTCTGTAGTGCGGGCGCCGATAGCCGACCAACTGAAAAGATCACCCAGATATTGTGGACTATTTGGATCCAGAGCTTCTGTCGCCAGCGGCAACCCCAGATTGACCAACTGCAGCAACAACTCACGAGCAATATGTAACCCGGCTTCCACATCAAAGGAGCCATCCATGTAAGGATCGTTGATTAACCCTTTCCAACCGACAGTGGTTCGGGGTTTCTCAAAATAGACGCGCATGACGATATATAACTGGTCGCTCAAGTCAG
Organism: Musicola keenii; assembly: GCF_014855505.1. Taxonomy (NCBI): domain Bacteria; kingdom Pseudomonadati; phylum Pseudomonadota; class Gammaproteobacteria; order Enterobacterales; family Pectobacteriaceae; genus Musicola; species Musicola keenii. The sequence continues at coordinate 9,656 of NZ_JAAWVW010000022.1, forward strand.
CTGACAGTGCCTTCAGACGACGAGCGTACTCCAACGCCGCATCGGTATCATGAATAGAACAAGGGCCACACACTACCAGCAGCCGTTTATCATTACCGCGAATGATATCTGCAATCGTTCTGCGGGCACGCGCTATTGCTTGCTGCTGTTGATCATCCAGGGGAAATTTGGCTTTCAACTCATCGGGGGTAATAAGAATCTGCTCTTCGCTGATATTGATGTTATTAAGCGTGTCTTTTTGCATGATAGTGATGATCCTATGTATTCCTTTGGCATGAAAGCGATAACGTCGCCCTGAGTGACAACGTGTACACCTTAACATAGGCCGTAAATTTATCAAACCACTCATGTAAAGAATACACACCATACAACACAAACAAAAACAGTGCAAAAAACAAACGAAAAAACTCTGATTTCATAAAAAACACACATCGAAAAGAGATTAAATTTATATTTAAAACATATAACTAACCAAAAACCCTCACTGACTAATGGCACACTCAGCCAGGCCCCTAATCATCCCAAGTGTAAAAAAAAACATACACGATAAATATCAAACAGCGAAATCCTTGCCTTCCTTAAAACTAAATATTACTTCCCCCTCAACAGAGGACTACGCTTTTTGGCATACGCAGAGTCAGAGAATTGGAATCATTAAAGAAAAGTAGAATGATGCCGCCATGGGACTATCATCGGAGATAATGAAACATTATCGGTGGATTTGACCCTATATATTCAGAAGCGCGTTCAGGATGAAATGAAAGTGACTGGGATGAACACTGCATCAGCGGCCAGAATGATAGAAGAAAGCGGCCTGAAAGCATTTAAAACTCAGACCAAAGCAGAGAGTAAAGACAGCTTAAGAAGCTGTTATTGATAACTACTGCAACCGTATCGACATGTGCAGCTATACAACACTAAAGTTAATGTCCGATAAAGAACTGACAGACAGCAAAAAATCACTGAGTTGATAATGTAACAAACGCCACAAAAACACCGTTCAGCCCAGTGCCCGAACGGTGTTAACCTCCCACAGACTCTTCCATTTTTACCACGACACCACTCTGTTTAATTTTTCATCACACAATAATAAGGGGTGGACAATGCCACCCCTTATCGCTTTCGGATGTCGCGAAAACGTATGCTTAGTTAAGACGCTCTTTGATACGAGCGGATTTACCAGCACGTTCACGCAGGTAGTACAGTTTGGCTTTACGCACAGCACCACGACGCTTAACGGTAATGCTATCCACTACCGGAGAGTGAGTCTGGAACACGCGCTCAACGCCTTCGCCGTTGGAAATCTTGCGAACAGTGAATGCAGAGTGCAGACCGCGGTTACGAATTGCGATAACCACGCCCTCGAATGCCTGCAGACGTTTTTTGGAACCTTCAACGACCCATACCTTAACTTCCACGGTGTCACCCGGACGGAATGCAGGTACGTCTTGCTTCATCTGCTCTTGTTCAAGCTGTTTGATAATGTTGCTCATAATTACTCTCTTACCCTAGGTAAACTGATATTTGGGCCCGCCTGATAGTTCTTCAGTGCGCCCCTTAATACTCAATGCTGCTCAGACTGATATTCCTGTTGAAACTCAGCCAGCAGCGTCGCTTGCTCGTCAGTCAGAGCTAGGCTTTTCAGAAGTTCAGGTCTTCTAAGCCAGGTTCGGCCCAGCGACTGCTTCAAACGCCAGCGGCGTATTTCCGCATGGTTGCCAGACAGTAAAACCGCTGGTACAGCCATACTCTCCAACACTTCAGGCCGGGTATAATGGGGGCAATCCAGTAATCCCTCAGCAAAGGAATCTTCTTCTGCCGAAGCTTCATGACCCAGAACTCCCGGAATAAAGCGGGAGACGGAATCAATCAGCGTCATCGCTGGTAGCTCACCACCACTGAGCACGTAATCGCCAATTGACCACTCTTCATCAATCTCGGCCTTAATTACACGCTCATCAATACCTTCATACCTGCCGCATACCAAAATTAACTTCTGGTTGGCTGCGAGTTGGCGTACACCTTGCTGATCCAATTTACGGCCTTGCGGCGATAGATATATCACTCGCACGCCTTCGCCTGCCGCCGCTTTTGCTGTATGAATGGCATCCCGTAAGGGTTGAACCATCATCAGCATGCCCGGACCACCGCCATATGGACGATCATCCACTGTGCGATGCCGATCGTATGTGAAGTCACGAGGACTCCAATACTGCACGCTCAACAAGCCATTCTTAACTGCCCGGCCAGTGACTCCATAATCGGTAATGGCGCGGAACATTTCAGGAAACAGGCTAATAACCCCAATCCACATAACATCGTTCCACTAAATTACTGGCGATTGTTCAGAGATCAAAAACCAGGATCCCAATCCACTTCGATACGATGAGCAGAAAGGTCGATATGCTTGATAACCTGTTCGTTCAGAAACGGAATTAACCGCTCCTTCGCGCCATAAGCATCTTTCAGGTTGGCTCTTACAACCAGAACATCGTTCGAACCGGTTTCCATCATATCGATGACTTTTCCCAGTTCATAACCGCTAACGGTCGCGACATCACAGCCGATAAGATCCTTCCAGTAAAACTCCCCGTCATCCAGCTTAGGTAACTGCGTTGAATCTACAACAATTTCGCAATTAGTCAGCAGATTCGCCGCATCCCGATCGTCAATATGTTTAATCTTGATGATCAAGCTTTGGTTGTGGTAGCGCCAGCTTTCGATGTCTACCTGCTGCCACTGCCCCTTGTTCTGGATAAACCAGGGTTGGTAATCAAAAATGCTTTCGGCCTCTTCGGTGGATGAAAATACCCTGAGCCAACCTCTAATACCGTATGTTGACCCTATTTTCCCAAGAACGATTGGGTTAACAGGAAACTGCGGATCAAGTTGCTTGCTCATCATCACCACCAGGACAGATTACGCTGCTTTTTTAGCGTTTTTGATCAGCGCAGACACGCGATCAGAAACGGTTGCACCCAGACCAACCCAGTGCTCGATACGATCCAGATCCAGACGTAGAGATTCTGCATTACCGGTAGCAACCGGGTTGAAGAAACCTACGCGCTCAATGAAACGACCATCACGCGCATTGCGGCTGTCGGTCACTACGACTTGATAGAACGGGCGTTTTTTAGCGCCGCCACGTGCCAAACGAATTGTTACCATAACATCCTCTTTAGTGAATAAAACAACCAGGCCCCATCGAGGAACGGGGCCCGGTAGTCATATAAAAAGCCCGAAAATTTTACTCATTTGGGAACAAAAAGCAATCTAAAGCGTATAACCGCCCTGACCTTTCTGCTTCATCAGACCAATTTCCGAGCTCAACGTCCGGGAAATCCCGGCGGCAGCATGCCTTTCATACCACGCATCATCTTGGCAAGACCGCCATTTTTCATCTTCTTCATCATCCGTTGCATATCGTCGAACTGCTTCAGCAGACGATTGACATCTTGCACCTGCATACCAGCGCCCTGAGCAATACGACGCTTACGGGAACCTTTAATAATTTCCGGCTTAGCGCGCTCCTGCAATGTCATGGAGCTAATAATAGCTTCCATCCGTACCAGAACTTTATCATCCATCTGAGATTTAACGTTGTCGGGAACTTGCCCCATTCCCGGCAGCTTACTCATCATGCTAGCCATTCCCCCCATATTGCGCATCTGTCGAAGCTGCTCAAGAAAATCGGTCAAATCGAAACCATCGCCCTTCTTCAGTTTCTTTGCCAGCTTCTCGGCCTGGGAACGATCAACTTTGCTCTCCAGTTCCTCAATCAGGGAGAGCACATCCCCCATGCCAAGAATACGGGAGGCAATACGATCAGGATGAAAAGGCTCAAGCGCATCGGTTTTCTCACCAACGCCAAGGAATTTAATCGGTTTTCCAGTGATATGCCGGATAGACAACGCGGCCCCGCCCCGGGCATCGCCATCGATTTTAGTCAGAATGACCCCGGTCAAAGGTAACGCTTCATTAAAGGCTTTGGCGGTATTGGCGGCATCCTGGCCAGTCATGGCGTCCACAACAAACAAGGTTTCAACCGGGTTAATCGCCGCATGAACCTGGCGGATCTCATCCATCATGGCGTCATCAACATGCAAACGCCCAGCGGTATCCACAAGAAGGACGTCATAAAACTTCAATTTGGCATGCTGCAGAGCCTGACCGACGATATTCACCGGCTTTTCGCTAACATCCGAAGGGAAAAAATCCACGCCAACGGATTCGGCCAGTGTCTCCAATTGCCGAATCGCCGCTGGGCGATAGACGTCCGCAGAGACTACCAACACTTTCTTCTTCTGTTTCTCGCGCAGAAACTTACCCAACTTCGCCACACTAGTGGTTTTACCGGCCCCTTGTAGACCGGCCATCAACACCACCGCCGGCGGCTGTGCCGCCAAATTCAGCGCCTGATTTTCTTCCCCCATAGCAGTAACCAGTTCATTCTGGACAATACGAACGAACTCTTGCCCTGGGGTCAGGCTCTTATTGACCTCATGACCTACGGCGCGCTCTTTCACCCGATTGATGAATTCCCGTACCACCGGCAATGCCACATCTGCTTCCAGCAATGCCATACGGACTTCGCGCAGCGTGTCCTTAATATTGTCATCTGTCAGCCGTCCCCGGCCGCTGATGTTGCGCAGCGTGCGCGATAATCGATCGGTTAAATTCTCAAACATATCTCATGCTCAATGTGAAAGAGGCCGCCATCGCGACATATATAAATGGGGTCGAGTATAACACGAAAGCCACACCGTCTCTGCTGTGTGTGGATACCGGTTGGTGCCCGTAACGACTAAGGCTATACTGACCCTCCATTTTACTCAGTTAACATTAAAAACCGCCATGTCTGTGTTCGCGATTGTCGCCCTGGTGGCTTATTTCGTCAGTCTAGGACTCATCATTCCCAGTATTGTACGGAAAAACGGAGCCTACCGCCGTCTGGCTGTGGTATCGGCCATACTCGCTCTAATCAGCCATGCCGTAGCGTTGTATCAACGTATCTTTGATGTGCATACCGGGCAGAATCTCAGCTTATTGAATATCGGGTCGTTGATTAGCCTCATCATCTGCGCCGTAATGACCATCGTCGCCTCCCGCAACCGCGGCTGGTTTCTATTGCCCATTGTGTATACCTTTGCCTTTATCAATCTGGCATTCGCAAGTTTTATTCCCGGCGAATTCATCACACACCTGGAAGCCACGCCCGGCCTTATGATCCACATTGGTCTGGCGCTGTTTGCCTATGCGACCTTGCTGATCGCAGCATTGTATGCATTACAGCTCGCGCTGCTCGATTATATGTTAAAAACCAAGCGTCTGAATTTTGCAGCGGACATGCCACCGTTATTGGGTATTGAGAGAAAGATGTTCCATATCACGCAAGTCGGCGTCATCTTGCTGACGCTGACGCTCTGTACCGGCATGGTTTATATGAACGATCTGATCACGAATAAAGAGAATTTGCACAAAGCGCTGTTTTCTCTATTGGCGTGGTTTGTCTACATCCTGCTGCTATGGGGGCACTATCATGAAGGATGGCGTGGACGCCGCGTCGTATGGTTCAATCTGATTGGTGCGTTGATGCTGACATTAGCCTATTTCGGCAGCAGGGTTATTCAAAATTTTCTCGCCGCCTGATATGGGTTTCCAATAATAAAAAAGAGAGCCTTAGCTCTCTTTTTTATTAATTCACGATATCGCCACATCAAAGATGTAATTCGCGCAACGTTTCTTTCGGCAAAGCTAATTCGTCATTTTTATTGACGGACACCCCCTGCTCAAGAATGTGGCGCGCAATATCATGCGCCTCTGCGAGCGAATGCATCTCATAAGTACCACATTGGTATTCATTCAGCTCAGGGATTTTTTTCTGCTCGGTAACACGGAGCACATCAGACATTGCGGCTTTCCAAGCATCAGCGACCCGCGCCTCCTCCGGCGTACCAATCAGGCTCATATAAAAACCGGTACGACACCCCATCGGAGAAATATCGATAATCTCAACGCCATCGCCATTCAGATGGTCACGCATGAACCCTGCAAACAGGTGTTCCAATGTATGAATACCACGCTCAGGCATAATTTCCTGATTCGGGCGACAAAAACGCAGGTCAAATACCGTAATCGTGTCGCCATGAGGCGTTGTCATCGTTTTCGCGACCCGAACAGCGGGAGCAGCCATACGAGTATGATCCACGGTAAAGCTATCTAGTAACGGCATCGCGTCACCTCCTCAAGAAAATTTATTTCACGATTTAAGGAAACTTTTCTTATCGATACGAGTCTTAACTAGTGAAAGACGCGCATTTATTATCATCATCCCTATATCAGAGATGTTTTTTGGCCACCCAATCGGGTGGCCTTTTCTTTGGCTACTACTCAGGCATGAGAGACCAGATAATCATCAAAATCTTGTGTATCCTCAGCTTCCAACTGACGCTGGTGCTGCCAAGAGCGCTCGCTTTCCGCATGTAACTGCGGCTCGGAAAGAATCTCCAGCGGCTCACTCACTAATTGCTCCTGGTAGTTTTTCGCCAATTCGAGGCCGACATTACCGCAACCGCCCTGCAGCATCATCGCCAATATGCGTGCCGAAAATGTTTTTTCCGGATAATCAAACGCTTCGGCAAGCCGATCACAGACTTGCTGATAATGAGGAACAGCATGTTCCTGATCCAGCAATTCCGCAACACGGCGCAGATCACTAAACAGTACCCGTCCAACATCAGCTATCGGACGACGGCTTGTCTCACAACCCATACCGATAGTTTGCCCCGGCTTTCTCCCCTCTAGAATGACTCGGTTCCAGTTTTTTCGTGTACATAGCAATTCGCCCTCACTCATTTCCGGTGCATCAACTAACGCGCACCAGATCAAAAATAAATCAAGAAAGCGAACTTGATCAGCACTGACACCTGTAGGCGAGAACGGATTGATATCTAGAGAGCGAACTTCAATATATTCAACGCCCCCCCTTAACAACGCATCCGACGGAGACTCGCCTGCAGCAGTGATACGTTTAGGCCGGATTGGTGCATAAAGCTCGTTCTCGATCTGCAATACGTTGGTATTCAATTGCAAATACCGTCCATTTTTCTTTAAACCAATGTGGGCATACTCTTGTGAAGGCGTTCTGATCGCCTTCTTCAATGCCGCTACATAAGTTTCCAGATCGTTGAAAGTAATGCCGAGGTTACTCTGCGACTTATTGGTATACCCCAAATCACTCAAGCGCAACGAGGTTGCATACGGCAAATAGCACATGCCTGTTTCTGTACGCTCAAAAGGAATATTGGTTTCCCGACCAGCCAGGAAAGAAGAGCAAATAGCGGGCGATGCGCCAAACAGATAAGGAATAACCCACCCAAAGCGATAATAGTTGCGTATCAACTGGAAATATCCAGAAGATATCTCACGCTTACCGCTCGCCGCATCACTGATCCCAGTTCTCGCCTGCCAAAATGCCAAAGGAAGAGAAAAATTGTAGTGAACACCCGAGATGGTCTGCATCAATGCGCCATAACGGTTTTTGAGTCCTTCACGATATAAAGTTTTAAACCGGCCAAGATTGGAAGAACCATACTGAGCCAATTCAATATCGTCCTCTGCAGCAATAAAACAAGGCATGCTTAACGGCCACATGGACTCATCCCCCAAATTGCGGGCGACGTGTCGATGTATATCGCGTAAGAATGCCAGCAGGTGATCGACGTCCTTATCTACCGGAGTAATAAACTCCAGAAGTGCCTCAGCAAAATCAGTCGTAATCCAGGGATGCGTCAGTGCCGCCCCTAGTTTTTCAGGATGCTGTGTTTTTGCTAGGTGCCCATTAGGCATAACACGCAATGTTTCACGCTCAATACCACGCTGAATCCCTTTTATCGACTGAGGATTTTTTTCCAGCCAGCTTAGCGTTTCTGATACATCCGGGATCAAATCGACCTCCCGCTCAAGATTAATAATGTTACGTGCAAGAAACACATATGGGGCCGCGCAGCACAAATACAACTCACTATGACCACCATGCCATTCCCTGCACAGTCACACCAGCCAGCACCAGATAGCGCAAGGCTTTACCAATAAAAATCCAGATAACGGCGCTACGCCAGGACAACCTCAGCCATCCGGCCATAACACAAAGTACATCACCAACCACCGGAACCCAGCTGAATAGCAGAGCGACAGTACCATACCGATGTAACCATCGCTGTGCCGTTGTCGTGCCTTTTTGACGCGCTGGTTCAGGAAGCCACCGTCCAACAATAAGATTAGTGGCTCCTCCAAGCGTATTCCCGACCGTTGCTACAGCGATAAGCAAAAGAGGGTTGACCTTACTCACCAACAGCAAACTTACCAACACTATTTCTGAACTGCCGGGCAAGAGCGTAGCGCTCAAGAAGCTACTCCCGAACAAAGACATTATCGCCCACAGCTCGTTCATAATGTTCTTACGTCAATAACATCCATGCCGGCACGTCCGGCGGCCTGAATGCCGAAATCCGCATCCTCAAAAACAAGGCAATGTTCGGGAGGGACTTGCATCAAAGAAGCGCAACGTAAGAATGTATCGGGAAAAGGCTTATGATATTGCACATCATCGGCGCCAACTACTGCGACAAAATAATGTCTTAACCCTAGATGACGCAATAAACGTTCAGCCAGTGCATGGGTACTTCCAGTTCCCACTGACATTGGCCGGCGTCCATAAAATGTTTTGACAACATCGACTAAAGGCAAGGGTTTTACGGTATCCATCAGCATTACCTCAGCAATATCCGCTTTTTCCGCAGCTAAAACGTGAGGATCTAAATCAGAACGATGCTGGCGGATAATCGCTTCTGCAATCTGCCATGTGGGAGCACCATTCAACGCTGTCATGGATAGGCTGTCGTAATGCATGTCATATTTCGCCAGTGCGTGCTGCCAGGCCAAGCTATGAGTGGGTTCCGTGTCAAGCAAAGTGCCATCCATGTCGAAAATAAGCCCTTGATAATGCTCGTACATTATAACTCCACGCTCACCGAAATTAGGGGGTACTTTAGCGTAAAGAACAGACATTGTCGCCGATTCAATAACCACATAAAAAATGTAGAGATAGTAAATACAAATAATTAGCCATGAATTGGCATAGAAATATTAATCGCAACAGACAGGCAAAAGCAGATTTAAAAAAATGGAAAGGAAAATGATGGTGCATCCGGGAGGATTCGAACCTCCGACCGCTCGGTTCGTAGCCGAGTACTCTATCCAGCTGAGCTACGGATGCATAACAGACTTACAACTAATTATTACGAGAAGAGGGAACAGCATTGTATCGATGGTGCATCCGGGAGGATTCGAACCTCCGACCGCTCGGTTCGTAGCCGAGTACTCTATCCAGCTGAGCTACGGATGCATTCAGGATATACTGAAAAAACTCTCTTACATTGCTGACCGACGACCAGCACAACCTATTAAATGGTGCATCCGGGAGGATTCGAACCTCCGACCGCTCGGTTCGTAGCCGAGTACTCTATCCAGCTGAGCTACGGATGCAATATTTAATGGCGGTGAGGGAGGGATTCGAACCCTCGATGCAGCTTTTGACCGCATACTCCCTTAGCAGGGGAGCGCCTTCAGCCTCTCGGCCACCTCACCATTCATTACCGGCGAACTGCTTTCACTAGCACTCACCGGCACTGCGTGGCGCACATAATACTTTCCCGGACTTATAAGTCAAACAATTTTTCCGATATCATATTCATTTGCGCACTTCACACCCAACACGAACATAATAGCAACAAAAAGAACGCTTTATCGCCAACGAAGTTGGCCTTTGGATACAGCAAATGACAAAAATCGCTATAGGCGACATAAATGATAGTAAAAGGGAAAAATTAAGAAAAAAACAAAAAACACAGGGGTAACAACAGCGCCTCGATAATGCGAGACGCTTTGTCAATCAATAAGAAGTCGGCTGAGATTTTTCCGCCTGGATACGTTGATAAATCTCTTCACGATGCACAGACACTTCTTTCGGCGCATTGACGCCAATACGAACCTGATTGCCCTTTACTCCTAGTACGGTAACCGTAACCTCATCGCCGATCATGAGGGTTTCGCCAACTCGACGAGTTAAAATAAGCATTCTTTGCTCCTTGAAAGATTATAAAGAGTCAGGTCTCCCCGATTTCCCGTCATTATCCATCATGGTTCGGGAAAACGTAAACCTAGATGACAATAAATGTCTCATCATCTCACTCATAGTTGTTACTGGTGTTAAGTTTAGTCGATATAAGACAGCTTGCTCTCTTTGTTATCACAGCCAGATATATCCTTCATACATCATTTTCAGCGTCGCTGAAAACAGCGCACAACCTGCCCCACTCGCGATCGTCCTTTATCACAAGACAAAAACGCCAAAACCACTCAAAGGCATGGCGTTTTTGCCGCGATAACGCTTCTGTAATATTTATAACTTATCAGCGACCCACGCTTCAACGCTAGCTAGCGCAGAGGGTAATGCATCGGCATCACTACCGCCTGCCTGAGCCAGGTCGGGACGTCCGCCGCCTTTACCACCAACCTGATTAGCCACAAAACCGACCAACTCTCCCGCTTTAACGCGCTCTGTCAGTCCCTGAGTCACTCCGGCAATCAGACTGACTTTGCCTTCAACAACTGTTGATAGCACGATCACTGCAGACCCTAGCTGATTCTTCAAATCATCAACCATCGTCCGCAGCATTTTGGGCTCAACATTGCTCAATTGCGTTACCAGCAACTTCACGCCGTTGATATCCTTAGCCTTGCCAGCAAGCGAAGAACTTTCCTGTGCGGCCTGCTGTTCTTTCAACTGCAGCAGTTCTTTTTCCAGCCCGCGATTACGCTCAAGCAGTGAACGCACCTTCTCGATAAGGTTATTCGCGTCACCTTTAACAAGCAGCGTGACATCTTGCAGTAAATCGCTTTGATGGTGCAACGAGGCAACAGCCCCCTCGCCGGTTACCGCTTCAATACGGCGAATCCCCGCAGCAGTCCCCGATTCTGAAACGATGCGAAATAGACCGATATCACCAGTGCGGCGAGCATGAATACCACCACACAGTTCAATAGAAAAATCGCCCATGGTCAGGACACGAACCTGATCGTCATACTTTTCGCCAAACAGCGCCATCGCCCCTTTAGATCTTGCATCATCGATCGCCATAATCGCCGTATCCACCGGCAGGTTGCGGCGTACCTGAGCATTGACAATATCTTCAACCTGACGGATTTCATCCGGCTTCATCGCTTCCGGATGAGAAAAATCGAATCGCAAATAACGGTCATTCACCAGAGAGCCCTTCTGCGCGACATGTGTTCCAAGAACCTGACGCAAAGCGGCATGCAACAAGTGGGTAGCCGAGTGATTCAAGCGAATACGGTCGCGGCGAACGTCATTTACAGCGGCATCAACAGCATCGTTTACATGCAAAGAACCCTGGGTCAACTTACCGACATGTCCGAAAGCCCGCCCATATTTCTGGGTATCATCAACAACAAAATATGCAGATACTCCCTTCAACACACCCTGATCGCCAACCTGACCGCCAGACTCGCCATAGAACGGCGTTTCATCCAGAATGACGACGGCTTCATCACCGGCAGAAATTTCCTGCACGGGCTCACCTTTTCGATACAGCGCTACAACATGAGAACGTTGTTCAGCATGATCATAACCGCAGAACGTGGTTGCACTATCGACACGGATCAAACTGTTGTAATCAGCACCAAAACCGCTGGCTTCGCGTGCACGCTGACGTTGGGCTTCCATTTCGCGCTCAAAGCCGATTTCATCGACTTTCAGTCCCCGTTCACGGCAGACATCCGCAGTTAAATCCAGAGGGAAGCCATAGGTATCATACAGTCGAAATGCAGCTTCTCCGCTCAGGATATCACCTTGCAGAGTTCTGATTTCTTCATCCAACAGCGACAAACCACGTTCGAGCGTGCGGGCAAACTGTTCCTCTTCACTTTTCAGCGCCTGCTCGACAACTGTCTGCTGAGTCCGAAGCTCATCGGCCGCACTTCCCATAACATCGATCAAAGGAGCAACCAACTTGTAGAAAAACGTATCCTTCGCCCCCAACATGTTTCCATGACGAATAGCGCGACGAATAATACGGCGCAGCACATAGCCACGGTTTTCGTTGGACGGCATAACGCCATCAGCGATCAGGAAAGCACAGGAACGGATATGATCGGCGATGACCCGCAACGATTTGTTGTTCAGATCGCTGGTACCAACCACTTTGGCTGCCTCGGCAATCAGCGTGCGAAACACATCGATTTCATAGTTGGAGTTGACATGCTGAAGAACGGCGGAAACACGCTCCAGCCCCATTCCAGTATCAACTGACGGCTTCGGCAGCGGCAGCATAGTGCCATCCGCCTGCCGGTTAAACTGCATGAAAACCAGATTCCAGATTTCGATATAGCGATCGCCATCTTCCTCGGGACTTCCCGGCGGTCCGCCCCAGATATGGTCGCCATGATCGTAAAAAATTTCCGAGCAAGGACCGCAAGGCCCCGTATCACCCATCTGCCAGAAGTTATCCGAGGCATAGGGAGCGCCTTTGTTATCGCCGATGCGAATAATGCGCTCCTGAGGGATTCCAACAACATTAGCCCAAATATCATAGGCCTCGTCGTCGGTGGCATACACCGTAACCCACAATTTTTCTTTTGGCAGATTGAACCACTGTGGCCCAGTCAATAATTCCCATGCATTGAGAATGGCATCATGCTTGAAATAGTCACCGAAACTGAAGTTACCCAGCATCTCAAAGAACGTATGGTGGCGAGCGGTATAACCGACATTCTCCAGATCGTTATGCTTACCACCGGCACGGACACAACGTTGGGCGGTAGTTGCTCGCACATAGCTACGTTTATCCAGACCGAGGAATACATCCTTGAATTGGTTCATCCCCGCGTTGGTAAACAACAATGTCGGATCGTTATTTGGCACCAGAGAGCTGCTAGCAACAACCTGATGTCCTTTGCTTTGAAAAAAGTCGAGAAACGCTTGACGGATCTCAGCGGTGCTCTTGCTCATAATTGTCCTGAAATCAAGCTAAAAGAACAGTCGCGGGCAAGGCGATTGCGGCATGCTGACGCGACCTAGCCAAACGCGAACAAAAAAGTGGGAATAAGATAAATTTTCTTAGGAGGGAAGTAAAATCCCGTATGCGTTCAATCGGAAAAATTCATGTAAACCGATTGAATTTCGTCAGAGGTAAACCCCCGGTAAAGCAGATAACGTTGGACCTTAACTTTTTCTTTCCAGTCTGAGGAAAGGGGCATGCCAAACTTGCGTGTGGCTGATGTTTTTGCCAACTGATACCAATCGATATCACTCGCCAATAAAACATCTCGCTGAGTGTGTTTATCAATCCCTTTTTGAGTCAGCTCAGCGCAAATTCGCTGCGAACCATAACCTTTTCGACTACGGGAACGAATATAACGGCTAGCAAATGCTCTATCATCCAACCAGGCATGCTGTTTACAGTAATCAATGACCTGTTCGATATACGAACCTTCATGCGCCGATACGGCCTCCTCATCACAGCACTCTATCGCCAGATCATTTTGAAGTTGCGCCGCAATTTTGCGGCGCAATTCCCATTCACTATGATCCCGAATAGCCAATATGTTCATGGCATAACGCAATAACTTCGTCATAGGCTGCGAGGATATTGAGGACATAGCGTGAATGTTTAAAAATCACCGTTAGCGTCTTCGCCAGCAATCTCGGCATCGTATTCAGCATCGCCGCTTACTGTGGCTGCCGCAGTCACGGTTTCATTCCCCTTGTGCAACAACATCTCCCGCAGTTTTTTATCAATTTCCGTAGAAATAGCCGGATTTTCCTTCAGGAAATTGCACGCATTGGACTTACCCTGCCCAATTTTGTCACCGTTGTAGCTATACCAGGCACCCGCTTTCTCAATGAGCTTAAACTTAACGCCCAAATCCACCAGTTCACCGTAAATATTGATGCCTTCTCCGTACAGAATCTGAAATTCAGCCTGTTTAAACGGTGCAGCAACTTTGTTCTTCACAACTTTGACACGTGTTTCGCTACCAATGACTTCCTCGCCATCTTTGATAGAACCGATGCGACGGATATCCAGACGAACAGAGGCATAGAATTTTAAGGCATTCCCACCGGTAGTGGTTTCAGGATTACCAAACATCACACCAATCTTCATACGGATCTGGTTAATGAAAATCAGCAGCGTATTGGATTGCTTTAGATTACCGGCGAGCTTACGCATCGCCTGGCTCATCATTCGCGCAGCCAACCCCATATGGGAATCACCGATTTCGCCTTCAATCTCAGCTTTCGGCGTCAAAGCGGCAACAGAGTCGACAATAATGACGTCAACGGCACCGGAACGCGCCAGCGCATCGCAAATCTCCAGCGCCTGCTCGCCGGTATCCGGTTGTGAGCACAGCAGATTATCAATATCAACGCCCAGCTTTTTGGCATAAATAGGATCCAGGGCGTGTTCGGCATCAATAAAGGCACAGGTCTTCCCTTCACGCTGCGCGGCGGCAATCACCTGTAACGTCAACGTGGTCTTACCAGACGACTCAGGACCATAAATTTCGACAATACGTCCCATCGGCAACCCACCGACGCCCAGCGCGATATCCAGGGACAGAGAACCCGTAGAGATAGTTTCAACATCCATCGAGCGATCTTCGCCCAGACGCATGATAGAACCCTTGCCGAATTGCTTTTCGATCTGCCCCAGAGCCGCCGCCAGAGCCTTCTGTTTGTTCTCATCAATAGCCATTTCTACTCCTGTCGCGCAGCCTGGAGCTGCTTCTACGCTGTTGCTTGTTCATGATTCACCAAACTGATGTGCGCATTATACTGTATGCGCATACAGCATCAAGGTTATTTTTGCAAAAACGAATCCAGCAGGACACGCAAGGCAAAGTGCACGGATTGCAGACGAACGTCATGACGATTGCCAGAGAAAACCACCTTGCTGGTAAAAGAATTGCCCAGTCGATCGACAAAGCCAAACCAGACTGTACCCACCGGTTTTTC
This sequence comes from Musicola keenii, assembly GCF_014855505.1. NCBI lineage: Bacteria > Pseudomonadati > Pseudomonadota > Gammaproteobacteria > Enterobacterales > Pectobacteriaceae > Musicola > Musicola keenii. The sequence goes on from NZ_JAAWVW010000022.1 coordinate 24,753, forward strand.
CGGCGTTCCACCGTCAGGCCCTGCGATACCGCTTACCGCTACTGCATAATCCGCATTGGCTTTTAGCAATGCGCCAGTTGCCATTTCCGCAACGACTTCGCTACTGACCGCGCCATGATGAAACAAAGTCTCCTCACGCACGCCAACTAACGCCTGCTTAGCCTGATTGCTGTATGTTACAAAACCGTAGTCAAACCACGCTGAGCTTCCCGCGATATCCGTAATCACTTTGGACAACCAGCCGCCCGTACAAGATTCAGCGCAAGTTACCCTGGCGCCGCAAGCCTTAAGCCGCTCCCCCATCAAACTACTGAGTTGCAGAACGTCCTGCTCTGTTACCTGGTCAGTTACCTGTTCAACCATCGTTTTCCTCGCACGCTTTTCTACATAGTAATGAACGAATTATTCATCAGGGTAGCATTTTTCCCATTGGATACCGCCGGCTTAACTGAAATGCGCAGCGCTTCGCAGCATGAGGGGAATGCCTGATAAAAGAAAACCCCCACAGAAGTACGGGCGAATACCGTAAGGCAACACGCCGCTGTGGGGGTAAAAGTTCGCGGTATATCCTGCTTGCTACATGGCAGATCAACAAACTCGCGGATAAAGAATAAATACCAGTCTGTTATGTTTCATCCCTGGCGGGGTTTAGCGCAACGTTCTCATAACCACAGAAACACATTCCTATTATGAAAAGTAAAATTAACGCTATCAGTTTCTGATAAAATGAAAATACGCTGACATGCCTTATTCAGACTCATTTTTTAGCCCTTGAATAATGCACTTATTGATAATCTAGTTCACATGGATAAAAGCGCACCACGACATTCGTGACCGAGATCAAAAAACTGAACAAGATAAATAAAGAATAAAAAAACGCCCACTATCCAGTGGGCGTGCTATTAAATCAATCAACAGCAAATATCTGGTAGTACTGGCATGGCAGCTATCTACTGCCTGATTAAAAGCATAAAGCAACAACCTTAAACCAACCTTAATTCATCACCACCCAAAAAAAACATTTATAGAAAGGATAAAGACCATCATCACTAACAGTAAAAATAAAAAAAGCCCACCTATTAGGTGGGCAAAAAAAACAATTTTCTGACAGGGAGGATCCTGAAGACACAGGGCAGACAGCAGTTCTGCTGCCTGTAATAAAACATACCTCACCAACATTAAGCCAACCTTAGCAATCAATAAAAAAACAGGCTCATGTTGTTTATCGCGTTATTATAACCGCCAGAACAAGCATCACCACATATAAAAAAAGCCCACCTTTCGGTGGGCTAAACACACTATTCTCTGACAAGGAGGTTCCTGAAGACACAGGGTAGGCAGTTGTTTTACCGCCTGTGATATAACGTAGCGTAGTAATATTAAGCTAACCTTAGCCACCACTAAAAAAACAGAATTAATTTAATTCACCACGTAATAATAAATCGCCAAACAAACCATATAACACGAAAAAAAAGCCCACCTATCAGGTGGGCAACTTCATTATTATAAAACTTAAAACCCTGGTGTTTGTGACGCGGCAGCTTGCTGCCTGAAAACAAATATAACCGCCAGACATTAAATGAACCTTAGCGCATAAAAAAATCACCACTTTTTATGTGAAGCGCTCGGCATTTTATTTTAAAAAAATCATCACAGAGAGACCGAGGATAAAAATCAGATTGGAAATAACAAAAACATCAGCAAATGAAGAACAAAAACGTATCAGATGATTAATAACCCCAAACACACTAGCAAGAAAATCATTTCATGTTATGCCTTCACATATTATTGGCCGATACAGTCAACGCCGTCACCATAATTACCGAGAACCTATAGACAACTATAGATTCCCTCCGGTATGACTTTTTCTGGCACTCAGAACTATTACGTGGCAATGTGGCTCTGCCATCATTGCGTTCCGGAAATTCAGTTATCGGGAGATATACGAAGTGTTAGCCTCTTTTCCGAATGGTTTAAAAAGCAACTCGCATACGGCGAACCAAATCAGCAGTAATATTGTTATTGCTCGCCCGGCAAGTGAACTGTTTACTCTATGGCGTAAGCCGGAAACGCTCCCCATCTTGATGGGTCATGTCGCCCACATTGATATTATCAACAACACCGACTCTCGCTGGCGAATGAAAGCGCCCCTTGGCTTGTACATTGAATGGCTGGCGCGGATTGCCGATGAAAAAAATGGCGAGCTCATATACTGGCATTCACTGCCTGGCGCGCGTATTCCCAATGAAGGGCGCCTTACTTTTCAATCGATTTCCGATCAGGTTACAGAAGTCACACTGACCATTCGTTTCGAACCGCCGGGGGGATTTTTAGGGAAGACGCTCGGGCAGATGTTCCAATTGCTTCCCAAAGAAATGCTGCACAAAACCCTGCGTCGTTTTAAAAGTCTGGCTGAAAACGGCGTCATTCCCCCTGCGCTCTAACGGCATGGTGAAACAACCGGCAAAAGGCGCATCGCAGCAAAAAAGAAGGGGTCGCTCGGAATAAACGCACGCACGGCGGGACAAGAAGAAAGAGTGGGAGGCTTGACTCAAAAAATGAAAATGCGGTGGGCAACACCACCGCATGATAGACGAAAAAAATTACTTCTTATCAGGCATCATCCGCAGCAGGGTATCATCTCTGACTACATAATGATGATAAATCGCCGCTAACGCATGAATACCAATCAGAAAGTAACCGCTGGTAGCAATGGCTTCATGAATCCCCTCCAACAGCTCCTTCACATCGTCATTTGGCTCTGCTGCAATCGGCATCGAAATGCCAAACACTCCCCATTCGATACCACGGAAATACATGCTCAGCATGCCAAGAAGCGGCAGGCTTAAAAACATCAGATACAAAATGCCGTGCATCGCATGTGAGGCGATCACAATCATACGTTCCGGCTTGGGTGTAATCGGCGGAGTCGGATAGAAAAACCGCAGCGCCACGCGCACTAACATCAATACCCACACCGCAACCCCGCAACTGTAGTGCATTGCCATCATAAAGGCGCGCTCGCTGCTACCTCGCGCGGTGATACCACGCAGTTCCATTGATGCGTAAGTCAGGATAACCAGTAACAACGCCAGCCAGTGCAACGCGATCTGGGATGAATGGTATTTTGCTTTCATAGAATTCCTTCTCGAATCTAAAAACAGGAACCACAGCCTAATAAACAAAGATTAAGGCAGCATTAGTTTTTCGCTCGCAACAGTTTCGAACCCGCTACAACAGTATTGTCGCCCCTGCCCCATTGGGCAAAAAAAATCCCGCCGGATAGCGGGAAAACATAACTACGCTCTGACAGGGATAACTCACACAACATTCAACAAGGGTTGAGCAGAACTCTAACAGCCAGAACGTATAGAACTGTCATTCGACAGTAAGGTTGATAAGCAGGATGTAAGGCGAGATTGGAAGGAACATCAGACATAATCGTGCACTAAGCACGGAAAAAACGTAGCGCAGGCGTCATGAGTGCGATTGGCGGCGACAACCGAATACAAGCCGCCAACCGATGAGAGACTAGCGACGGGAGTCCACCAGCATGCGTATCGCCAACCCAGCCAGTATCGTCCCCATCAACCAGCGCTGAACACGTTGCCACAACGGGCGCCCGGACAAAAAGGCAGCGATAGAACCCGCAATCACAATCAATGACGCATTAACCGTCATACTAATGACGATCTGCGTTCCCCCCAGGATCAAAGACTGCCCCAGCACATGTCCTTGTTCCGGGCGGATAAACTGCGGCAATAGCGAAAGGTAAAGCACCGCAGCCTTGGGGTTGAGCAAATTAGTTACCAACCCCATGATAAACAATCGTTTATTGCTATCCGGCCGCAACGTCCGCAACGCAAACGGCGCCCCATCGCTACGCACCGCTTGCCACGCCAGCCAAAGCAGGTAGCCAGCACCAGCCATTCTCAATGCGTCGTAAGCCAGAGGAACCGCCATAACCAGCGCGGTAATACCCAGTGCGGCAGCGGTCATATAAAACAGAAACCCCAACGCAACACCTGCCAGAGAAACCAGTCCTGCGCGTTTTCCCTGACAGACGGAACGCGACAACAGATAAATCATGTTCGGCCCTGGGGTCAACACCAACCCGAATGCAATCGCCGCAAAAGGTAATAATTGAGAAAAGCTGACCATAAAAGACCTCATGACCGATGATGATAGGAAATAACCCCACAATTCAGGTTTAATCACAGCCCACCCCACCGAGCGTCCAGCTACTCTTCGGGTGGGTAGTGGTAATCCCAGCGGAAAAAACCATGCTCGCGGAAAGACCCCGACAGCAACGATTGTTTTTTGGTTTTCACATAGTTAGGCGGCGGACAGGTAACATTACACATCCAATAGCCGGGAAACCAACTTTCCATACCAGGCAAAGCGGCTATTTCCGCATCAAACGGGTTCAACTCAGGCAATGAATAGTAAACGAACTCGCCAATCGAATGCTCCACCCACTCCTCCGCACTGCCTTGATCCTCCAGCGGGTTGGGATGCAACGGTGAGTAGGCCAAATCGACAAAGTCCCGGACATGATTCATCGACCACCCGCAAAACTCCAGCGTCCTGCGTCGGTCGGCCATTTCATACAGGCGATCCACCGTGGATGAAGGCAGCGGATCCGGCTGCTCAGGGAAGAATTCGTTATGCTTGTACAGGCTGAGCACCAGATAAGAAGCGACCAGCGCCCCCAGTTCATGAATGACCAGTGCGGGATGTTCTCCCGCACCGCCGCCAATCACCAGATTGTCGGGCGAGCAAGAAAAATCATCCGCACCCCACGGCGATTCCATCACATCTTCCAGTGGGTGATAAATCGGCAGTCCGTTCAGGAAACCGACAAGCTCATGTTTGATGGTATCGATGTAGCTCATAATTACCGGTGTTCAACGTCATCAATACAGAAAACCTGCCATGTAAAGCAGCGACCTCCAGCCAGCGCCCATCAGGCGCGACTGCATACACGACAGAATATAACCAATTTATCGCCCTTCCGGCGTCAATCTTTATGTGCAACGCCGCAATCTTCTCGCCGCTCGCCAAGAGCTATATTCATCAACAGAATAAAAATCCAATTAAAAAAATAAAAAAAGAATAAAACAAAATCATCAACCACGATAGATCAAAATAAAAACCAACAAACTCATAATAAACGGCATTTATTATAAGTTTTCATACCCGCTTCAAGTACGTTAGCCTGCAGACCACACAAACAGAAGAGGGAAGACCATGAAACAAAAAGTCGCATTGGTCACTGGTGCTGGTCAGGGGATTGGAAAAGCTATTGCATGCCGTTTGGCCAAAGATGGCTTCGCCGTTGCCGTTGTGGATTTCAACGCTGAAACTGCCGATCGGGTTGCCCAGGAGATCAAAAGCCACGGCGGCAACGCCATATCGCTTATCGCTGATGTCTCGGATCGCGAGCAGGTATTCGCCGCTGTCCACGCCGCCCGCGACCGGCTGGGGGATTTCAACGTTATCGTCAACAACGCTGGCATAGCACCGACCACGCTCATTGAGGACATCACACCAGAAATCGTTGACAAAGTTTACAACATCAACGTAAAGGGCGTGATCTGGGGCATTCAGGCCGCAGTGAAAGTCTTCAGGGAATTGGATCATGGTGGGAAGATTATTAATGCCGCATCCCAAGCCGGTCATGTAGGTAATCCTGAATTGGCGGTTTACAGTTCCAGCAAATTTGCAGTACGTGGCCTGACCCAAACCGCCGCTCGCGATCTGGCATCCCTCGGCATCACGGTCAACGCCTACTGTCCCGGCATCGTAAAAACACCGATGTGGGCGGAAATAGACCGTCAAGTATCCGAAGCCGCAGGCAAACCGCTGGGTTATGGCACGGAAACATTCGCCAAACGCATCACGCTCGGTAGGTTGTCGGAGCCGGAAGACGTCGCGGCCTGCGTATCCTACCTCGCTGGGCCGGATTCCGATTACATGACGGGTCAATCCCTGCTGATCGACGGCGGTATGGTGTTTAGTTAATCCGGAGCTATTGCACAGATCGCTCGGCTGTTTTATAGCCATCGACAAAGTGGGAATGATCGACATCGCCATATAGCCGGTTTATTCATACCGGCAACGTTTCGGACATCAGCGCAGGCGAAAAACAAGGACGTATCGCGTAGACGGTAAATCACATAAAACCTCCCACACTGTCACCGCTCGTATTGCCAGCGATGGCAGGTGGGAAGCTGGCGTGATCAAACATGAATTAATCGTTCCACTTGGGGCTCAAAAAGGCGGCCAGAAAACCGGGGATCCCCACAACAACCAGAATGGTCAGGTACACAGTGACTGATTCCAACATGGTTTCCTCCTACGTCTGCATATAACACAACCTCATTAATGACGATCACAGGCAGCATACGCTGTTAATTCATACTATCGGCCGAATATTAAGCGAACATGATGGTTTCCAACATCGGACCAGACCGGGATCGCATTTTAACCATTTCGACTGCATGTACGGCACGTACGGCCGGCTTTCTCAGGCTAACTCGCACGCTAACCCGATAATGCCTAAATCAGAGTATTCTGGCTGGGTAAAACATGACAGGCGTACTGCTGCCTGATGATTTGTTTAAAAAAGCGGGATAAAAACGAAGATGATGCAAGAAAAACAACGGGAAAATCATCTTTATATAAATGGTAATAAAGCATGTAAACCACAGCACTCGGGCGTCAATAGCGTGACGTCCCTAGGGTTAAAAAATGACAAGCCCATAAAAATCAAATAAATAAAAAAACACACCCCACAATCACTCTAGCCAACATCGCACTGGTCATCCACCATCGGGCATGTGATGTGATTGCCGAGCACATGGACGCATTAAGCAACGTTATAGTATAATAATTATACGTTTTGTTTACTCTCAGTATACGTCTTGTATTCCCATGCCCAACAATACCGTTACAGAACTCACTGCCGAACGCTCTCCCAAAGGACGCAGCTGGGGGCAGGAACGCCGCCTCCAGTTCATCGATTTCCGCCTGCGTTGGGAAGGGCGTATCAACCGTACCGACCTGACCGGCTTTTTTGGTTTGTCGATTCCACAAGCTTCACTCGACATCTCCCGTTACATGGAGATTGCGCCGGGCAATATGATGTATGACCGTAGCGCAAAAACCTACGTCACCACGCCCGAATTCCAACCGGTCTACCCGCAAAGCTCCGCCCAGCGTTACCTGGAAGAGCTACTGGCAACCCACACCGGAATCGTGGATCCCGATGCCAGCTTCATCGGCAGCGCGCCGGATATCGATTGGGCATCTCTGCCATTGCGCGCCGTTGACGAACAAACGGTGGAATGCGTGATCCGCGCCATACGGGAAAACATGGCCATCACCATTCTCTACCGTTCCGTCGAACAGCCGGAAGACAACACGCAGTTAATCTCGCCACATGCGCTGGGTTACGACGGGCTCCGCTGGCATGTACGAGCATATTGTCATCAACAACACCGCTTTACGGATTTCGTACTCACGCGGATCGTCCAGACCTTCGACCTGAAACCCAGCCAGATTGATATCACACAGGATCACGAATGGCACCGCATGCTGACGTTGGTACTAGCGCCCCACCCCGCCTTGACGGCTGCCCAGCAACGCATCGTGGAAATGGACTACGACATGGTAAACGGCCAGACGCGATTCAACTGCCGTCAAGCATTCCTGCGCTATACGCTGCAACGGCTCGGGCTCGGCCCTGCAACAGGCAATGCCTTACCCACCGGGATGCTGATCCTGAAAAATCCGGAAGACATACAGCCTTATCTGGACGAACCGTTTTCCGAATATTAGCGCCATCATGCGCGGCGCCACGCTAAAACACCGGAAACGTTCCCGTGGGCGGTTCCCACGGGAACGTTTCCGGTGGCTGAAGGCGCACCATAGTGACCCGCGTAATCCGTCGTTAGTGCGCAGCTGGAGGGAGAATGCCCTTCATGCCTGGTGGGGGCCGCCACGGAATGACCACCGACGGCGGTTGCCCTCCCATAACGAGACCCGGCTCAATCGCCCGTCGCCGGCGCTACCGGCAATCCGGCTCCTCAGCGTTCTTCCAGCGGATAACTACGGAAACTCCACAGGCCGAAAGCCTTCAACCCATCACGGTAGATGCCCATCAGGTCTTTTTTGTTCACGTTTTGTAGTTCATTCAATGGTTTATCTGGGGCTGCCACCGTCAAAAAGTGGATATCACGCGGCCCGGTTTCCCAACTGGCGATCGTAAAAATCGCGTCGGCTCGCCGCACATGGCTGCCGGAACTGACAATCACGGCATTCCTGATACGATGTTTAGCCAGCGCATAGCGGCTGTACAGCGCATTCTCAACCGTCGAGCGGGCATAATTATCCTGATAGATCCGTTCCGCCTTGATACCATGCTGCACCAGCCAGTCCGCCATCAGCCGGCCTTCGGTCTGATTGTTTTGCGGCACGCCGCCGGTGACGATGATCAATGCTTTCGGCAGGGTTTTCGCCACCTGTAGCGTTTTCTCCAATCGGTCGATCAGAACACTGTTCATCGAACCATCCGGATTAAGCGCATAGCCCAACGTGACGATCGCGTTGCTATCTGCGCCGGTCGCCAGCAGTTTCTGCTGTTCTGCCGACAGGCTATCGGTAACTGGCGTGGCGACGGCGTGGTCGATCGCAGCAAAGAACTTATCCAGATCCGCGGCCTTGCCCGGATTCAACGCACGCAAATCCGACACATACCTGGCGCTCTCAGCCCCTTTGCCATCGAAACGCAGCCAGGCAGCCAGATAGATCAAGGCATCAACGTTGTCCGGTGCATCGCTCAAAATTTGCGTGTAGAGCTCGACTGCCTTGGCGATGTCGTTGTTGTAAATATAAGCGCTGGCAGCGCTGAACAGCAGATCGAGACGGTACGGCTCCAGTTTGTGCGCCTGTAGCAACCGTTCGGCCACAATTTCCATATTGGACGGCAATTTACCGGTAAAACCCGCGCCGGAAATGCGCGCCGGGCTCTTGAACGCCTGATATGCCTCACCCAGCAGCAGATCCACCGTCTGACGCTGCGTCACAAATTCCTGATAGGGCGCCTGCGGCTTAATGACATCGATTGCAGCCCACGAGGCGGCAGAGGCCGTCAATCCCAGTGTCAGCGCCAGCACATAGGCTAAATGACGTTTTCCGGCGACTACGTTATTAGTCATTATTTCCATTCCAAAAAAAGAAACGATAAAAACAACGAAAATGCATCATTACGGTATAGCACCTGGCATTAATCAGCCACAAATGCCGTCAAAATCTATGCATTACATCGCATTATTTTTCAATAAAAATAAAGTTACGCATCCGGAGCGTCATAATCAAAAAACAACTCTTCTTTAAGAATCAATCAATTGACTATCCATACTCTTTTCTTTTTTCGTCATGAAAAGGAAGGGAAAAACCGCGGGAAGACCATGATCAGCCGCCACCGATCAGCGCTTAACGCTGGCGAACCCAATTCCGGCGAGAATCGCTGTAATACCCGCAACCTGGTACAGATGCAGACTCTCCGACAGGAACAGCATCGACAACAACACGCCGAACACCGGGATCAGGTGAATGATCAACCCGGCTCTGGCCGGGCCGAACATTTCCACACAGCGGCTAAAAAACAGATAGGCGATAAGGGAAGGAAAAATACCAAGAAACACCACGGCGGCCAGCGTGAAGCCATTCCACACTGCGGCCGCCGCTGCGGTATGTTCAACGATCCACAGCGGAAAAGTAGCGATCACTGTAATCAGCATCTGTACCGCTAACAGCCCAGTGCGATTGATTTCCACCGGCACCTTTCTGAGCCATAACGAATAGCAGGCAAAACTGCTCATCGCCGCCAACAACAGCAGATCGCCGACGGAAAAAGACAGTGCCAGCAACCCGGCCAGTTCGCCTTTGAAAATAATCGCCAGCACACCGACAAACGACACCAGCATACCCGCCAACTGGCGCGTCTGTAGCATCTGCCCGTAAAACAACCGCCCCAACAACATGATCAGCGCCGGTATGCACGAGTTCAGCAACAAGCCATTGGTGCCGGAGGTGTAGTGCAACCCGAAATAAACGCACAGGCTAAACGTCATCACCCCGCTCACCGACAGCAGGATCATCAATGGCAGGTGGCTCAGATAATAACGGGCGTCATGGCGCAGGTGCTTCAGCGCAAACGGCAGAATACAGAGCAACGCAATGCTCCAGCGCGCCAGCGTCAGCGTCACCGGGGGAACCCAATCCCGGATAGCGCGGCCGATGATGAAATTCCCGGCCCACAACAGCGGGGGCGCCACAATAATCAGTAAAACCAACCAACGCGAAGGCTTCCGGGCTACGGCATCAGATTGTTTCGGCTTTTCCACAAAGGCACTCGATAAACGGATAATCAGCAATAGGTTGATAGTAAAGCAGATAACCACACCCTGTCGTGCCTTAAAAAACCCGGCCGGGTTAAGGACGCAGCGCCGAAGGTACCACGCCGAAACGGCGACGGAACGCAGCGGTAAACTTACTGTGCGACACATAACCGACATCCTGCGCGATGACGGCGACCGGCCGATCGGACGATTGTAACAGCGTCAGCGCCGCATCCAGCCGAATATCCCGGACACAAGCGGCGATGGTGACGCCCTCCTGAGCCAGTCGTCGGTTCAGCGTACTGACGCTGACGGCCAGTGCAGCGGCCACCCCGGCGGTGGACCAATCCGCATGGGGGCGTTGCGCCACCAACCGTTGCACCTTCTCCGTCCAGCTCAAGGCCGATGGCGGTGCCAGCACCACCCCAGCCTGTTCCGCCAGCAGCAACAACACCTCCAACACCCGGTGCTCGCGCAACGCGGCCGAACTCCCCGCCGTCTCCAGCGCCGCAACCGCACGCAAAAACGCCTCCTGAATACCGTTACGCCCGGCTACCCGGGCGAACGACCGCACCGGGCCTAACAACGCAAACTGACTGAAGCGTTGATAAAACCGCGCGGCTATCTCTGGCTGCAACGTCAGGATCCGCGCCACATAGTTCCCCTGCGGAGCGGGATCGTTAATCACATCCCACTGAGTGCCGCGCGGCAGCACAAACAATTCGCCGGGGACAAACACATTGCCGCCTTCCGGGGTGACGAGTTGTTTATTACCGGACACCACCAACCCAATCAGGTCGGCACGCATGACCACCGTGCGCAGCAAGTATTGACGACGCGCCACGACCTGATGGGAAAACGCCTCGCTCATCGGCGCATAAAACGGCACCGGCTCAGCCTCGGCGGGCAACGGTATGATGTATTCGTTCAGCATGCGGGCAGATCGCTAATGATGAAAATGGAACAGAGGTTGCGCGAACCGGAACAATGGCGCATTCGGCGCAGCGCTAACATGGGGTTCAGCCTAACACGAGACACAGGAAACCCCCATGAAAAGACAGACCCGACACCGCTTCCCCCGAATTGCACTGCTGGCCGGTCTGGCGCTGGCAACCAGCGCACACGCTGCAAGCCTGACGCTCTCCAGCCCGGCGATCCCCGCCGACAGCACCCTGCCCGCCAGTTATGAATTCAACGGTTTCGGTTGCAGCGGGAAAAACCAGTCGCCGCCGCTGGCCTGGCATGGCGCCCCCGCCGGCACCCAGAGCTTTGCGGTCACGGTTTACGACCCGGATGCGCCGACCGGTTCCGGCTGGTGGCACTGGATGGTGGTCAATATTCCGGCCGGCACTCACAGTCTGGCGGCTAACGCCGGCGATGCCGGCGGCAAGCAACTGCCGGCCGGCGCGCGCCAGTTGCGCATCGACTACGGCGTCGCAGCCTGGGGCGGTGTCTGTCCGCCGAAGGGGGATCACCCGCATCGCTACATTTTCACCGTCTATGCGCTGAACACGAAAACGCTGGACATTCCCAAAGATGCCACCCCGGCGCTGGGGGGTTACATGATCAACGCCAATACGCTGGATAAAGCCAGCTTCACCGCCTATTACGGCCGATAAACGTCGATACCGTCATGGCAGGTTGACGGCGCTCAACACACCCTGGCGGATATTCCGGAGCACGACCGCAATCGCGCCCCGGAATAATGCATAATGCCGCCGGATCATGTTCCAGCCATGACGCACCACATCGCCGGACATCATGCGTATCAACCGGTACGCAGATTCCCCGGAGAACAGAAACCAGAAACCATTTATCCATATTCCAGACGCATTACCGACAACATCAGGAATGAAATAGCGGTTCATCGTCATGGCGTATTCCCCGTCAATCGCACGAGAATCAGCCTGTAATTAAAAACATAGCCGGCACGCCGCCTGCCGCCGATTATCTCCGACGCCACCAGAAAAATGACCGAAAGCAATATTTGCTTGCGGTCACAAATTCCCCGGTAACGGCCATTTTATCCATAAGATCAGCGAATAATCCCTGACCTCTCGCGCCGGTAAAAACTAATGTTCTGCTATGACTCACCGCCCTACAGGAGAAAACCGGCATCATCGCCTTCGCGTCCGAATCACACTGGCCGCCATTCGCCGCTATCGGATACGGAAGCCAATCATTGATGAGATTGCGCCCTACAGTGAAATAAACACCGCAAGCACCAAATTTTATTGCGGGACGCACTCTAAGACGTCTTGCCAATCATGACCCGAGAGGACAATTCATATGTGGAAACGCTTAGTATTAGCTTCAGCCATTTGTGCGTCCATGTCGTCTGTGGCTCTGGCTGCCCCCCTGACGGTAGGATTCTCGCAGGTAGGTTCCGAATCCGGCTGGCGCGCGGCGGAAACCACGGTCGCCAAAGAGCAGGCGAAAGCGCGGGGAATTACGCTGAAGATCGCCGACGCGCAGCAGAAACAGGAAAACCAGATTAAAGCCGTTCGTTCTTTCATCGCGCAAGGCGTCGACGCCATCTTCATCGCGCCGGTGGTGGCCACCGGCTGGGAGCCGGTGCTGAAAGAAGCCAAAGACGCCAAAATTCCGGTCATCCTGCTGGATCGCGGTATCGACGTTAAAGACAACTCGCTCTATCTCACCACGGTACGCGCCGACAATATCAAGGAAGGCGCGCTGATCGCCGACTGGCTGATTAAAACCGAAAACGGGAAAGCCTGTAATGTCGTGCAGTTGGAAGGCACCGTCGGCGCCAGCGTCGCCATCGACCGGAAAAAAGGGTTTGAACAGACTGTCGCCAACGCAGCGAATATCAAAATCATTCGTTCCCAATCCGGCGATTTCACCCGCAGCGGCGGGAAACAGGTCATGGAGAGCTTCATCAAGTCGGAAAATAACGGCAAAAATATCTGCATGGTCTTCGCCCACAACGACGACATGGTCATCGGCGCCATTCAGGCGATTAAGGAAGCTGGCTTGAAACCGGGCAAAGATATTCTGACCGGTTCAATCGACGGCGTGCCGGATATCTTCCGCGCCATGCTGGCCGGCGAAGCCAACGTTTCCGTCGAACTGACGCCGAATATGGCCGGCCCGGCGTTCGATGCACTGGAGAAATACAAAAAGGACGGCACCGTGCCGCCGAAACTGATTCTGACCCCCTCAACCCTGTTCAAGCCTGACAGCGCGCAGGCCGAACTCGATAAGAAAAAGAACATGGGATATTAACCGACCGTCGTCCCCCCTCGTCCCGCCCCGCGTGCCAACGCACCGCGGCGGGACGCAACGGCCATTCACCTCTCCGGCCACCACCAAGGGAGATAGCGCATGAACAGCTTCGACAGTCCGGACATTATTCTACGCACCGCCGGGCTCAGCAAAACCTTCCCCGGCGTCAAGGCGCTGGATAATGTCGATTTCAGCCTGCGGCGCGGTGAAATCATGGCGCTGCTGGGTGAAAACGGCGCTGGAAAATCCACCCTGATCAAAACGCTCACCGGCGTATACCAGCGCGATGCGGGTACCATTTATCTGGAAGGGCGCGCCATTTCGCCGAAAAATACCGCGCATGCTCAACAATTGGGGATCGGCACCGTCTATCAGGAAGTCAACCTGTTGCCCAACATGTCGGTGGCGGACAACCTGTTTATCGGTCGGGAACCACGCCGGTTCGGGCTGTTACAACGCCGTGAGATGGAACGCCGTGCTGCCGCACTGATGTCCTCCTACGGTTTTGAACTCGATGTGCGCGAACCGCTGAACCGCTTTTCGGTGGCGATGCAGCAGATCGTCGCCATCTGTCGCGCCATCGACCTGTCCGCCAAAGTGCTGATTCTTGATGAGCCGACGGCCAGTCTTGATACCAAAGAGGTGGACATGCTGTTTACCCTGATGCGCCAGTTGCGCGATCAGGGCGTCAGCCTGATTTTCATCACTCACTTTCTCGACCAGGTCTATCAGGTCACGGATCGCATTACCGTACTGCGCAACGGCGCATTCGTCGGCACCTGCGAAACCGCATCGCTGCCGCAAATCGAGCTAATAAAAATGATGCTCGGACGCGAGCTGGAACAGAACGCCCTGCAACGCGCCGGACGCACCCTGCTCAGCGACAAACCGGTGGTGGAATTCAGCGGCTACGGTAAGAAAGGCGTTATTCAGCCGTTCAACCTGGCGGTACGTCCCGGCGAAATCGTCGGGCTGGCTGGGCTGCTCGGTTCCGGTCGCACCGAAACCGCCGAGGTCATCTTCGGCATTCGTCCCGCCGATAGCGGCAACGCCGTCGTCAAAGGCAAACCGCAGACATTGCGTTCTCCCCATCAGGCCTCTTGCCTCGGCATCGGTTTCTGCCCGGAAGACCGCAAAACCGACGGCATCATCGCCGCCGCCTCGGTACGGGAAAATATCATTCTGGCGCTACAAGCCCAGCGTGGCTGGCTACGTCCAATCCCGCGCCGGGAACAGTCGGCAATCGCCGAGCGTTTTATCCGCCAACTGGGTATCCGCACGCCGGGCGCCGAACAACCCGTCGAACTGCTATCCGGCGGCAACCAACAGAAAGTGCTGCTGTCGCGCTGGCTGCTGACCAAACCGCAATTTCTGATCCTTGATGAGCCCACGCGCGGCATCGACGTCGGGGCGCATGCGGAAATCATCCGGCTGATCGAAAGCCTGTGCGCCAACGGGCTGGCGCTACTGGTGATCTCATCGGAACTGGAGGAACTGGTGGGATATGCCGACCGCGTGCTGATCATGCGTGATCGCCAGCAAATTGCCGAATTGCCGCTCGAGCAGCTATCGGTCGCCGCCATCATGAATGCCATTGCAGCATAAGGAGGATCCTGTGATGCCTCGTTCACTCGCCAATCCGGGCCCGAATAAACCGCCGTTTCGCTGGCCGCAGGGGATATCGCAAATCGCCGCCCTGCTGCTGATTCTGTTGGTGGACAGTCTGGTTTCCAGTCACTTTTTTCAGATTGTGGTGCAGGACGGCCGCCTGTTCGGCAGCCCGATCGACATCCTTAACCGCGCTGCGCCAGTGGCGCTGCTGGCTATCGGCATGACGCTGGTCATCGCCACCGGTGGCATCGACCTGTCGGTGGGGGCGGTGATGGCTATCGCCGGCGCGGTAGCGGCGGCGCTAACGGTACAAGGTTACACACTGGTGCAGGTGCTGCTGGCGGCGCTGGGCGTCGGCATGCTGGCCGGGTTGTGGAACGGTATTCTGGTGGCGCTGCTGCGCATTCAGCCGTTCGTCGCCACCCTGATCCTGATGGTAGCCGGGCGCGGCATCGCCCAATTGATCACCGCCGGGCAAATCGTCACCTTTAACTCGCCGCCACTGGCTTGGATCGGCAGCGGCGCACTGTTCTACTTTCCGACGCCGGTGATTATCGCGCTGGCGACCCTGTGCCTGTTCTGGTTACTGGCGCGCAAAACCGCGCTAGGTCTGTTTATCGAAGCGGTAGGGATCAATATCCGCGCGGCGAAAAACGCCGGGGTCAGCACCCGCACCGTGGTGGTGATGACCTATGTGCTGAGCGGCTTGTGCGCCGCCATCGCCGGGGTGATCGTCACCGCCGATATTCGCGGCGCCGACGCCAACAACGCCGGGCTGTGGCTGGAGATGGACGCCATCCTCGCCGTGGTGATCGGCGGCGGTTCGCTGATGGGCGGACGTTTCAATCTGGTGTTGTCGGTGGTGGGTGCGCTGATCATTCAGGGCATGAACACCGGGATTCTGCTGTCCGGATTCCCATCGGAACTGAATCAGGTGGTGAAATCCATCGTGGTGCTGTGCGTGCTGATTGTTCAATCGCCCAGCGTTGTTTCCCTGTTCAGGAAGGCCCGCCATCATGATAAAGCGTAATCTCCCCCTGATGATCACCCTGGCGGTGTTCGTGCTGGGCTACCTCTACTGCCTGACCCGCTTTCCCGGCTTCGCCTCTACACGGGTGATCTGCAATATCCTCACCGACAATGCGTTCCTGGGGATCATCGCCGTCGGCATGACGTTTGTGATCCTGTCGGGCGGCATCGACTTGTCGGTGGGCTCGGTCATTGCCTTCACCGGCGTGTTTCTGGCCAAGGCGATCGGCGCCTGGGGGCTCTCGCCGCTGGTTGCCTTTCCGCTGATTCTGCTGATGGGCTGCGCCTTCGGCGCGTTCATGGGGTGGTTGATCGACGCGCTTAAAATCCCGGCGTTCATCATCACGCTGGCGGGGATGTTCTTCCTGCGCGGCGCCAGCTATCTGGTGTCCGAAGAGTCGCTGCCAATCAACCATCCAATTTACGACACGCTCTCGTCGCTGGCGTGGTGTATTCCCGGCGGCGGCCGTCTGAGCGCCATGGGGCTGCTGATGCTACTGATTGTCGTACTCGGCATCGTACTGGCGCGGCACACACGCTTCGGCAATCAGGTTTACGCCATCGGCGGCAACAGCATCTCCGCCAACCTGATGGGCATCTCCACCCGCAGCACAACCCTGCGCATCTACATGCTGTCTACTGGGCTGGCGACGCTGGCCGGCATCGTGTTCTCGCTCTATACCTCGGCGGGCTATGCGCTGGCGGGCGTCGGGGTCGAACTGGACGCCATCGCCTCGGTGGTCATCGGCGGCACACTGCTAAGCGGCGGCGTCGGCACCGTGCTGGGCACATTGTTCGGCGTGGCCATCCAGGGGTTGATTCAGACCTACATCAATTTCGACGGCACCCTCAGCTCCTGGTGGACCAAAATCGCCATCGGCATTCTGTTGTTTATCTTCATCGCCTTGCAGCGCGGCCTGACCTCGCTGTGGGAAAACCGTCAGAACGCGCCGGTGCGCCGTATCGCCCCGCACTGATGCGGCAGAACCGGTAATCCCGCGTTAAACGTAGGGGGGATGCGCCGCTGGGGCCGCCCCCTTTACGTTGGCGCTCGACGCATTAACCTCTACCGCATTACCACTTACCGCATTAACACCTATTGCATTAATACCTACCGCATCACGGCGTGTTCCGCGTTGGCGGCGTCGAAGCCTCCGCCGCCCGGATATCAAACGTGCCATAGCGTTCATAATGCGCCAACTGCGACGCCGCCCAGACCGACATCGTCGAACCGCTGTGCCCCACATGAGGAACAATCGACAGTTGCCAGTTGAAAGGCTCATGACGACGCTGTGCCTGCTGGCGGGCAACGGCGTAATAATTCTTCGCCCGCGCCAACCGGTTGTCGCCCTGCGCCATCGCATGCGCGGTGCGCCGTAACAGCGGATGCGCCGGGTTGTTGTCGTTTTGCCCCACCGCCACCAGCAGCGGAAGCGCAAACAACGGCGCCAGATCGTCAGTGGTGCGAGCCACCGGCGCGTGGGCCAATCCATAGGGCCACGCCACCTTGTCGTCAGTCAGCGTCCACCACCCTGCGGCGGCACAGACAGCCGCGTTAACATGTGCTTCCGGCACCAACATCAGCATACGGTGTACAAACTGACACCCGGCGCTATTACCGAACAGGTAATAACGGGATTGCTGCGTAACGCCTTGTTGTCGCAGTGCATCAAACAGCGTCTCGATCACGCTGTACGACCACTGTGCTCGGGGATTGGGCAACCCGGTGGCGGCATCGACCAGATTGCCGAGGTTATAGCCATTGACGCCGGGATAATCCTGCGTGGTAAACGCCGGCACCAGCACCAATAGATGGTTTTTTTCAGCGCTTTTTTGCCAGGCATCCCGGTAGTCGCCGGCATTGCGCTTAACGCCGGTCAGCACGAAAACGACTGGCGTCTGCGGCGTAACCTGCGCCGGCGCATAGCTGAACACCGTGATTGTCTTTCCGGTTCCCGGCAGTGGAAACGTCATGTCTCCCCGCCCCGGCGGCAACGTCGCGGCCAACAGGGTGTTGCTTAAAAACAACAGTAAAAACAATATCATTAAAGGTATCTTCACCGCCCCTCCTCAGCCACCGCCATGCCAATACACCCCACTTCCGAATGGTTCCCAGCGCGATTCGCCTGCTCATTGGCCCATGTCGCACGCCGGCGGCAAACTTGCCATCGGCCGGAATACGCCTATGTTTGAATACAGGGATAGCGCATGTTGTCACCGGGCAACGACCCGGCATCCAGATACCCAACATCATTCGAGGTAGCAGGATAATCGGCTCGCGTGTTGAACAACGCAACGTGTTGGCCCGTAAGGTGACACCGCCAACGCACCTGCAACGTGAAGTATGACGGGTATCCCCATAGCGCTTTTCCCCCTTGCCACCCTTCGCTTTCCTTTCATCACGCCACCAGGTCGCACGTTGGTTACACATAACGAGATGAAGCTGCCGCCAGCCCGGCTGGTTGGCTTGTACGACGTTTTTTCGGGTGGTTGCATCATTTTTCGACGCACATTCATTTTTCGACGCACATGTTTTTCGACATCGACACGTTCTCTCGAGAGGAAATGCCATGACTCGTAGCAAAAACCACACCGCCAGTACGCCTGAAGCGGAGCAACAACCGCATTACGAAAGCAGTGGGCACGGCCTGCTGAACCTGGATAACGCCGGGCCGATACAGATGGGGTTCTGGGTGCCTAATCGGGTATGGGCCACCGCCACCTATCTGATACCGCTGCGCGAACATATCGCCAAACGCAAACAGGCCAATACCCTGACGCCGATGCAGCCGGTGATCCAAAACATTAAAAACTGGGTGACTCGCCACAGCGTCTACCGCATGTGGATTAATAGCATGATCGAACAATCCAACGCCTATGTCGCCTCTCTGCCCGAAGCCACCCGCAAGCAAATCAGCGACGATGGCGACGTTATCTGGATCGACGGCTACGACAGCTTCTTCGAGATCCTCAACGAAATCATCACCACCTCACCATCGTTCAACACCACCGCACAGGTGGGTACGCCGATGAATGCTTTCTTGGCGGTGGCGATGGGCACGGAAGCCGGTGTGGCGTTGTTCCACGACGCTACCTTTAATCAGCAGTTCCGCCAAGTGTTGGACGCCTGGAACAGCTTCCTGAAAAGCAGCGCCTCGCTCGATAAACTCGACATCGCGCAGCCGGAAAAAGCCGGCTCCTGGATCTCCACCGCCGCGCATCAGGCCGGCGTCTGGCACCAGATGCAGCACGATCCTAAACTGCCGGGCTACGGTTTCGCCAGCTGGAATGATTTCTTTATCCGCCAGTTCGTGCCCGGCGCGCGTCCCTTCCAGGGCGACCCGCAAACCCAGGTAGACATCGGTTGCGAAACCACGCCATGGCGCCACGCCGACAAGCTGCAACTGGAGAGCAAATTCTGGGTCAAGGACATGCACTATTCACTGCTCGATTTGTTCGGCGGGCAACGGCAATGGGCCAAACTGTTCGAGGGCGGTCAGCTCTATCAAGGGTTCCTTTCCGCCACCCACTACCATCGCTGGAACGCGCCGCTGGACGGTTTTCTGGTGCGCTCCTGGGTTGAACCGGGCACTTACTTCGCCCAGCGTCCCGGACAGGGTGAAGATCAGGGTACCTGGGAAGGCACCGAATCGCAGCCCTACCTCGGTCATGTGGCGGCCCGAGCGGTGTTTATCTTCCGGCATAAGACCTGCGGCTACGTGGCGCTGATCTGCATCGGCATGGTGGAGGTCTCCAGCTGTGTGATCGAACCCAGCACCTTTATCGTTGAAGAGAGCGCCGAACCGGTCAGCATCACCCGCGGCGTCGAAATCGGCCACTTCGAATTCGGCGGTTCGACCCACATGATGATCTTCCAGAAAGACCGGGTGGCGCTGGAGAAATGGGCCATCAACGCCGCTCGCCATCGCAACGATAAAAACCCCACCCCGTTGGGCAGCGTGATCGCCACTGCGCTGGATAGCAAAGGCTAATAAGCCCCGCAGCGGGCGTCAGTTGCAGTCGGCGCCCGGTTATCCCCCAGACCGGAACCTGCGCTTGCACGTTCCGGCTTCATTAAGGTCAGAGAAATCATGTGCACTACAATGATTATCACCCGCGGCGCCACCGCCGACGGCTCGACGATGGTGACTCACTCGGACGACGACGAGTTGGCGGATCAGCGTTTCATCCATGTGCCGGCGCAACACCATGCGCCGGGCAGCTTACGCGGGATCATCGACGGTACCAACGTCAGCTATCCGCGCCTTATCAGTCAGGATCGGGGCGCCGGTTATCAAACGCCAGGCTGGCCGGAAACGCCGTTGATCGGCGCCATCCCCCAGGTTGAGCACACTTACGCCTACTTCGACGGCAACTACGGCATCATGAACGAACACCATCTGATGTTCGGCGAATGCACCAACTGCGCCAAATACGAGCCGACGCACGTCACCGTAGAGCAGGCAGCCGAAAATGACACCCATTGCCGCTTGTTCTACAGCGCCGAGCTATCGCGCATTGCGCTGGAACGCTGCAAAACCGCTCGGGAGGCGGTAGAACTGATGGGATCGCTGATTGACACCTACGGTTATTTCTCCACCGGCGAAACCCTGCTGGTCGCGGATGACCACGAAGGCTGGGTGTTTGAAATGTGCGCGCTGCCGGATGACCTCTATCATTCGGCCTGGGTGGCCCAGCGCGTCCCGGACGGCACTGTTTTCGTGGCGGCGAACGAGTTCCGCATCCGGGAAATCCGGGAAGGCGACCCGGCTCAGCTGTTCTCCCGTCATCTGCTGCCCGGTCTGAAAAAAGTCGGCTGGGCGACGCCGGAACAAGGCCCGGTCGACTGGCTGAAGTCGGTCAGTTGGGGGGAATACAACCATCCTTACTATTCGCTGCGCCGCGTCTGGCGCATCTTCGATCGCCTCAACCCGGATCTCGGCCTCAGCCCGTGGGTAAACGGCGGCAGTTACACCACCGATTACCCCTTCTCGGTCACGCCAAAAACCCCGCTCGTCGCCCGCGACCTGTTCGCGCTGTATCGCGACCACTACGAAGGCACGCCGTTCGACCTGACCAAAGGCGTCGCGGCCGGCCCCTACGGCGATCCCAACCGTTACGTCGGCCCCTACGACGGCAACCAGAATAACGTGTCCAGCGACCGCACATTGCACGGCGCTTGGGAACGCGCCATCTCGGTGTTCTATCAAGGCTATACCTATGTGGCGCAAACCCGTCCCACCGCGCCGGAACTGACCCGCGGCATCGTCTGGTTCGGCCCGGACGTGGCTTACACCACCTGCTTTACGCCCTTCCCGGCCAAACTTCCCGACCTGCCCGCCGCCTACCAGAGCGGCGATCCTCAGCAGTTCGATCGCCGGGCGGCGTGGTGGGCGTTCGATTTCGTCGCCAACTGGGCCCGGCTCAACTACCAGCGGATGTACCACGTCGACATCCAGCCATTACAACAACAATTGGAAGCGCAACAGGAAATGCGCGTGGCAGCGTGGGACGACGCCATGGCGCAGCAACCGGATCCGGCGCAGTTGGCCCGGCTGTGCGACGATAACGCCGGTGAGATACTCGCTCGCTGGTGGGCGCTGGCGGACATGCTGATCGCCAAATACTCCGACGGCTACATCAATCCGCCGCCGCAGCGCCCGCAGAATCAGCCCGCGATCCCCATCGGTTATCCGGCCGACTGGCTGGGTATCACCAACTATCGCGACGGGCCGATCGACTACGACATGCCAGTCTCCCCAGCGGCTACCCGCCGCTGATGGCACGACAGGGGCGCCGGATTGCCTTTTATCCGGCACCCGGCGCTAAAGTTAACAGACCAATATTAAAACCTGTCGGACAAATACCCCAAAAAATCCACCGTTATGATGCTGCGCCTGAATGAGCAGTACAGGCAAAGGGCACGAGGATGAAGTACGGGCACGAGGATGTTGTGGCGTGCCGGTTCCCGCTTCATGCTATACTTCCGCCCAATCGCCACGCCTCGGTATTGGTCCTGCCAATTATCGTTGTCGATGTCTCATTACAGGAACATTCCCTATGCGGCTCTATCAGGAAATAGGCAACAAGATTCGGTCAAAGATACTGGATGGTCACTACCCGTTGGGGACGCGCCTGCCGCCGGAACGTGATATCGCAGAAGAGTATGCCGTCAGTCGCAGCGTGGTGCGTGAAGCGCTGATCATGCTGGAATTGGAAAACCTGATCGAAGTACGCAAAGGGTCAGGCATTTATGTCGTTCAGATCCCGCAGCCGGAAGACCAGACCACCGCCGCCGACAGCGGCTACGGGCCGTTCGAGTTGATGCAGGCCCGGCAGCTGCTGGAAAGCGAGGTCGCCGCCTTCGCCGCCATGCAGGCCACCAAAAACGACATCATTAAAATGAAACAGGCGATCGAGCAGGAGCGTCAGGCGCTGGATCACGGCAATGTGGACGAAAGCGCCGACGAACTGTTCCACTGCCTGCTGGCCCAGTCGACGCAAAACAGTGTGCTGGCCAACATGGTGTACGACGTCTGGCAGGCGCGCAAACGCAGCCCGATGTGGCGCGGCATCCACTCTCACACGGTGGATTTCAGCTACCAGCGACAATGGCTGGAAGACCACCAGCGTATCCTGCATGCGGTATCGCGACGCGACGCCAAACTGGCGCGCCAGGAAATGTGGCAACATCTGGAAAATGTGAAGAACAAACTGCTGGAAATCTCGGATGTCGATGACCCGTCCTTCGACGGCTACCTGTTCGAGTCGGTACCGGCGCCGCAGGAACCCTGACCGCCGCATTCCCGCTTTTCCCCTGGAAAATCGTCTTACCCCCATGGGCCCCGCGTTGTCGGGGCCCACATTGGCTGGCTTACAGTGCCGCCACAGCAGCTTTCGCGCCCTGTTGCGACAAGGTCAGGTAGGCGTCGATCAGCCGGCTGACGAACGCTTCGTTGTGCGGCAAATCTTCACCGAACACGCCGGTCAGCGTCAACAAGCCGCGTACCCGCGCTGCGCCGTCCGCGGTTTCCGCCACGATGGCCTGTACCTTTTCCGCCAGTGGATCACGCACGTCGATGGCCTGCCCGTTATCGTCAACGCCGCTGACGTAGCGCATCCAGCCGGCGACGCCCAACGTCAAACAACGGTAATCGCTGCCGTGCTGCACATGCCAGCGGATCGATTCCATCATGCGCTGCGGCAACTTCTGGGTGCCGTCCATTGCGATTTGCCAGGTACGATGTTTCAGTGACGGGTTGGCGAAACGCTCAATCAGTTGGGCGGCGTAGCCCGGCAGATCGACATCCGCCACATGCAGCGTCGGCGCCTGCTCCTGTAGCATCAAACGCTGCGCCGCATGGCGATAGTGCTCGTCGGCCATACAGTCATTGATGTGCTCATACCCCGCCAGATAGCCGAGATACGCCAGGAAAGAGTGACTGCCGTTGAGCATACGCAGCTTCATTTCTTCAAACGGCAGCACATCGTCTACCAGCTGTGCCCCTGCGACTTCCCAGTCGGGACGGCCGGCCACGAATTTGTCCTCAACCACCCACTGGATAAAGGGTTCGCAAGCGATGCCGCAAGGGTCCGCCACACCGAGCACATCGGCGATCTGCTGCAACGTTTCCGGCGTCGCGGCGGGAACGATGCGGTCGACCATGGTGTTCGGAAAGGTGACGTTGGCAGCGATCCACGCGGCCAGCTCGGCACTGCGTAAACCGGCCAGTTCCAGCACCGCACTTTTCACCACGTTGCCGTTTTCCGGCATGTTATCGCAAGAAAGCACGGTAAACGGCGGCAATCCGCGTTCACGGCGCAACCGCAGCCCTTCCACCAACACGCCGATCGCCGAAGACGGCGCAGTGGGGTTCTCTAAATCCATTTTTATCAAGGGGTTGTCGACATCCAGCTTGCTGGTGCCGCGATCGATGCAGTAGCCTTTTTCCGTGATGGTCAGCGACACGATGCTGACCTGGGGTTCCGCCAGTTTTTCCACCACCGCGGTGATCCCCTCCAGCCGGGCGTGCAGCGATTCATTGACGGAGCCGATGACGACCGCCTGATTGCCGTCCGCACCTTTTTCCAGCACGGTATAGCGATGCGCCTGGTTCCGCAGGCTTTGGAGCAGGTTTTCGCTGCCGAACAGCGTCACTTCACAATAGCCCCAATCGCCCCCCTGTCGATTAAGCACCCGGTCGGTCAGCAGCGCCTGATGGGCACGGTGAAACGCGCCGAAACCGATATGCACCAGTCGGGTTTTCAAGGCTTTGCGGTCGTAATGCGGTTGATGAACGGACGGCGGCAACGGGGTATTGGCGATCGTCGCGGCTAAGGCGGTGACATCAGAGCGTGAAGTTTTCATAGCGGAAATCCTGAATGCGTGTAAGGCCGTTAATCGGCAACATCGGGAACGGTACGTCAAACCCAAATTGGCCTGACCAAATAGGAATAAAGCGCCTGTCGGCGCTCACCTGCTGCCGGACACTGTACTGTTTTCTGCCGAAAGCCGGCAACCTGTTTGTCCAAAACACGGCGTTTTGGTGATATTGGTCAACCTATTTGGCTTTGTGTTTGGATATCTGTCTTATCTGGTGTAATTTGTGACCCATTCAACGCCCAATTGGCCTGACCGATATAGGCAACAGGCTGCGGGTTTCTCTCATCTCCGAATCAAAGGTAAAAACACTATGGAACAGACCTGGCGTTGGTACGGCCCGAACGATCCCGTCTCGCTGGATGATGTCCGCCAGGCGGGCGCCACTGGGGTAGTCACTGCGTTGCATCATATTCCCAACGGCGAAGTCTGGTCGATAGAGGAAATCGAAGCGCGCAAAGCGTTACTGACCGCCAAAGGCCTGGTGTGGTCAGTGGTGGAAAGCGTACCGATCCACGAAGAGATCAAAACCCAGACCGGCCGCTTCGAGCATTACATCGCCAATTACCAGCAGACGCTGCGTAACCTGGCGCAATGCGGCGTCGATACCGTCTGCTATAACTTCATGCCGGTACTGGACTGGACTCGTACTGATCTGGCATACGAACTGCCGGACGGATCCAAAGCCCTGCGCTTCGACCAGATCGCCTTCGCCGCCTTCGAGCTGCACATCCTGCAACGCCCCGGCGCCGAACAGGATTACAGCGCGCAGGAACAGGAACAGGCCGCGGTCTACTTCAAAGCCATGACATCGGCGGATATCGCCAAACTGACCGCCAATATCATCGCCGGTCTGCCCGGCTCGGAAGAAGGTTATACGCTGGATCAGTTCCGCGCCCGTCTGGCGGAATACCAAGGTATCGATCATGCCAAACTGCGCGAACACTTAGGCTACTTCCTGAAAAAAATCGTGCCGGTCGCCGAAGAAGTCGGCATCCGCATGGCAATTCACCCGGACGATCCGCCGCGCCCCATTCTGGGCCTGCCGCGCGTGATGTCGACCATCGACGATATGCGCTGGCTCACGCAGACCGTCGACAGCATCAACAACGGTTTCACCATGTGCACCGGTTCCTACGGCGTCAGGGCGGACAACGATCTGGTCAACATGATCGAAGCATTCGGTGATCGTATTCACTTCACGCACCTGCGCTCAACCTGTCGGGAACAGAACCCGAAAACCTTCCATGAAGCGGCGCATCTGCAAGGCGACGTCAACATGGTGGAGGTGGTCAAAGCCATCCTGACCGAGGAACTGCGCCGCAAAAATGCCGGCGACCTGCGCCCGATCCCGATGCGTCCGGATCACGGGCACCAGATGCTGGATGACCTGAAGAAAAAAACCAACCCCGGTTACTCCGCGATCGGCCGTCTGAAAGGGTTGGCGGAAGTCCGCGGCGTCGAACTCACGTTGAAAAAACTGCAGTTCCCGGAACTGTTGTAATCCACCCCCATGCCACCGCCGGGAGGCGCCCCCCCCCGGCGGTGTTATTGCCATCCGGTATCGCCGTCACACCTCGTCACGCCAGATTTGTCCATGCCGCGCTGATGCGCTGTAATGGCTGCCGCAAGCATCCGGTATCACAGCGAGGGCATCATGTGGCAAACCAGAGCGATTGAAATCACGTCAAGCGATCTGTGGTCGTGGAACACCATCATCCGGGTGGTCGACGATGCCCGCCAACACCAATTCAACGCGCTGGTACTGGGGCTACGGGAAAAAGACCGATCGCCCGACGTCACCGTCAGGCGATCCTGAACGATCAGTTGACTCGGATATCTCTCTTCATGCAGCAAGAATCACTTTACCCGCCGCCGCACGTCCGGCGTGACGGGCTCTGGCAAAAATTGGGACTGCCGCAGCCACTATTCTGGGGTTATATCGGCATTTTTTTGTTCATTACCGGCGCCACCATTGAACAGAGCTGGTTGTCGTCGCTGTTGATTGCCTACGGATACAGCGGCTTTCAAATCGGTGTCATCTCATCGGCCTTCGGTTTGTGCGTCGCGCTCTCGTCCTGGTTCAGCGGCATCGGCTCGCAGGTATTCGGCCTGCGTACCCTGATGTGGGCCGGCACAATCGTCTTCTTCGTCACCTCACTGCCGTTTGTGCTCTACGCCCTGCCGGGGAAAAACTACGATGCCATCATCCTCACTTACATGCTGCGCGGCGTAGCGTATCCCCTGTTCGCCTATTCGTTTCTGGTCTGGATTAACGTGCGCACGGACAAAGCCATACTCGGGCGCGCGGTCTCCTGGTTTTGGAGCGCCTTCGCGGTCGGGATGACGATTCTCGGCCCCTGGCTTTCCAGCCTGGCCATGCCGCTTATCGGGGAACAGGGCGTGCTGCTGACCGGGTTTCTGTTCGTGGCGGCAGGCGCCTTTTCCGCGCTGGTGCTCAACCACGACCGGCCACCGGCGGACACCCGCGAGCAAAACCCCGGCCGGGCGTTCGTGCAAGGGCTCCTGATCATGTTTCAGCAACCCAAACTGGGGCTGGCGGTGATCGTCAAGACCATCAATGACATCGGCAAATTTTCGCTGATTATCCTGATGCCGATTTACCTGCCCCGCTTCGGCTTTCGCATTGCCGAATGGCTGACTATCTGGTCGGCGGTAAACATCCTGAATCTGTTTTCCGGCTATTTCTTTGGCTATTTGGGGGACATCATCGGCTGGCGCAAAACCGTGGTGTGGTTTTCCGGCACTCTGTGCGGCATATCCGCCATTCTGGTGTGCTACGCGCCGGTCTGGTTCGGCCACAGTCAGGCTGCCATTTTCGCTGCACTGGCGGTATACGCCATCGGGCTCGGCGCGTTCGGCCCGCTGGCAGCGTTGATCCCCACCCTGTCGCCCGGCAACAAGGGCGCTGCCATTTCGTGCCTGAATCTGGGTTCGGGGCTGAGCAACTTCGCCGGGCCGCTGATTGTCAGCCTGTGCATCGTCCCGCTGGGGATTGAAGGCACCCTATGGGTTATCGCGTTGCTTTACTTTCTGGCCAGCCTGTTGACCATCCCGCTGAAAGCCCCTGAGTAATCCGGTGTCGTGCATCGCCGCGCGCCCATTGCCGTTGTTCAATCTTGGGCGCCCGGCATTAACAACGCTGCGTTGGGCTCGCTATCGGCAAAATACCGGCGTACATGCTGCAGCGTGCGGTGTTGACCGGGGAAAGGCAGCATCTGCTGCGCCTCATCGAATGTCGCCCAGTAATACTCGCTGTGCTCATGATTTAGCGTCACGGCGCTGCCTGGTTCTACGTAGGCGACAAACACCGGCGCCAATGTGATTGCATTGCGATCGGCTTCATAAAACTGCTCACAGATATCCGCCGAATACAACTGCGTCAACCGTAGCCCGGTCTCCTCTTGCGCTTCACGCCGCGCAGTCTGCCATGCCGATTCGCCGGGCTCGATGCCGCCCGCAATCTGACACCAGGCACCGTGCTGAGTGCTGCCGCTGCGCCGCAACAGCAAAACCCGACACACCGTAGCGTCGCGGCTCAATACCAATAGCGAAATAGAAAAGCACCTGACGGGAATGTCCTGACGCATCGATACACCTCATGGTTTTATGAACACGGTTTTCTGCAAATGGCTATATGTGTATTAGCGTGATTACCCAGGAATACTGACGGCAAAAGAAGCCATTCGATGAACTTGTGATAAATCGAATCGTGGATGAACGTCGAATTTATATTTGAATTCATTCGCTTATCTTTGATAGAGAGTATGTGGAATTTGATTATTAGAAATGTAAAAAAATGCGCGTATTGTTGGTCGATCGTGTGTGAAAACAACTAACATAAGTCAGCAGTATTAACAATACGCGCAATTCCTATGTTATCAGTCTCCATAGGGAGCTTTCAATTCTTTCTTCAACAATAATCTTTCAATTGATTCAGAAGATGATATGTCCCAATCAATAAACCAATTTCTGCCTTGAATAATATTCATAGTTGATTCAATCAATTCATCGTTAATTGATTTAATTTTTTTTAATGCGATAATTGCAATTTCTTTTTTCATCAATGCAGTAAGAAATGGACAGCTAATTGAATCGAAAAACAAATGGGCTAGTTCTGAATCCTCTTTTATTGTTAAATAATTGTTCTTGAGTTTATTTTTAATGCAGTTGACGACTTTAATCCTAGTAGAGGAAAACTCTTTTTTATTACGGATGTAATACAAGCAAGTCATTAAGCTGAAATAGTTAGTCGCACTCTCATTATTTAATCCTATGATTTGTTCTAACATTTCGGATGACAATTGGTATGAAATATCAATATCTCGTATAGCTATAAGTAAATTTAATGATTCGATATCACGCAACGTGTTTTTTTTAATGGATGATCGTATTGCAAAATAGGCTTCATCATAAATCTTCTTTTTTATCAAATCTGAATTTGTATTTCCTAGGCTTTCTGTAATTCTATTTATAATTATTATTATCTGGGATATGAGATAGGTACTTCTAACCC